>JAITQJ010000086.1 GCA_031288955.1 Planctomycetaceae bacterium
AGAATGTGAGTTCCGCTTCAATTACGGTCCACCGAAAAAACTATTGACCACGCTGAAAAAATGGATTAAAATGACATCAAAATCGCCTCCCTGTGAGGAAATTATCTATGCCAGCCCCATAATTTTTGCATCGAGCAGCTTTGCATAGTCAAGTGCCTGCTGTTTTGTTTTTGAAAGATTCATACCGGGCTTCTTCGTTTCTGCTATCACTTCGGGCGAGACGGCATCCGGTGAAAGATAAAGACAGAAGTCAGGAGACCGCCCTCTCAATTTTTTTCGGTCAGCACTGAACTTGGGACATTGATGGTACACATTTCGGCGGGAATCGTTCACATTGATACACCATCCCTGGGATTTCAGTTCCTGTTCAAACAGATTTTCAGCATCCCGTTCCCGTGTCATTGCTTGTCTCCGCCGAATCTATCTATATCAATCGAGAATTGTAGCAAAAAACGCTGGCAAAACAAGAGTGCCGCCTCTGTCGTCTTGCGGCAGATGTTCTAATGGGTACAATCGACGGAAGTAAATTCATCTTTTTATCGTCAATAACCGTCTTCGCTTAACCGGACATTATCATTCTCTATGGAACACGAACGGTTTATGCAGGAATCCTTGAAACAGATGAAACAAGGCGAAAGTTTTGTTGAGCCGAATCCGATGGTCGGCTACGTTATCGTACAGAACCAGCAAATTGTCGCCCAAGGTTTTCACGCCCAATTTGGATAAGCACACGCCGAAACTGAAGCCCTCCGTAATACCGCCGGTTAAATCAGTTTGCGCAAATGTTCAATACTTCGGGCGGCTTGCTCGACCGTACCGCATTCAACGCTGAACACAATGTCCTGCGGAAGCGGTTTCACAATAGCAATCACCTTCGCCCAATCAATCACGCCGTCGCCGCAAGCACAGCCGACCGGCGTACCCGTTACCGCTCCCCGCTCAGCATCAGATTGCTGAATCGAAATGTCCTTGGCGTGTAAATGCACGAGTTTCGTCTTAATCTTCTCAAGCCAAATATAGGGGTCTTGACCGGCAAGGTACGAATTGCCCGTATCGAAGTTCGCCCCAACAGCACCGGAACCGGCAAGAGCGATAATTTTGTCGTAAAGTTCCGGTTTGACGGTGTATTGCTGATGCGGCTCAATACCGATTTTGACGTTCCGCACTTCGGCAAGAAATGAGGCTTCCTTTAAGACATACTTCATATAAGCGAAGTCCTCGTCTTGCGTTGTCCACGGCTGTTTGGGACCTTCGTCGGTACAAACGACCGGTGCGCCGACTTCGGCGGCGAAACGCACGGCTTGTTTGAGGTAATCGGTTGAAGCGTCCGGCTTGCACAGCGGGCAGTGTGCGGACAAAGCAGAGGCTTTAATGCCGTGCTTTTCCAGTGTCCGGCGAATACGGTACGGGTCGTCCCACATCGAAACGCTATGAAAATAACCGGCTTCGGAGAGAAGTTCGCGTCCCCAATGTACCATCGGCTCGACATATTCGTAGCCGAGTTCTTTTGCCTTTGCTGCGCCCCACTCGAAGTTTTTATCTTCGTGCCGGACATATTCCATATTAACGCCGATAGCAATTTTTCCCATAGTAGTACCCGATTAGGCTGTCGTTGAATTCATCGCTATTGTCCGATATTTATTTTCCCGTGTCAATCCCCCAGCGGACGAGGCGGCAGGCGGCAGGACGCTGCTCCGGCTGTAAATTGCGGCGGACGGTTACTGCCCACTCCAGCAGTCCGTTGTCGATTTCCGTCACCTCCAGCGAATAAAGCCAAAGAACATCGGAAGCGTTACCGTCGGAAACCGCATTGGTGTCAACGACTATATCGTCGGCGTTAATCGATTGACTGACGGGAATATCATATACCGATTTTTGTTCAATGATGCCGATTCGGACTTTTGCCAAAATACTTTCGGCAAGGAGTTGGGCTTGCGTGATGTCTGCCGCATTCCGGGCATTTTGAAAAGATTGCCGGGACAGTTCGCCGACCACCGCCATCGAACCGCCGAGAATCACCAGAGAAAGCATCACTTCGAGTATCGTCATAAATTGAAATGGGACTCACCCCTTTCTAAGTGTAGCAGAGAAGCCTGCGATGCACAAGCGGCACTCAAACCCGCTGACGCAATTATTCCCAAAAAAACATTTCAGTCCGGCTGTTTGCAATACCGATAACAACAAGAGCGGTTAGGCGGAGATTACTTTACCGGCGTGTACGGAGAGAACTTTATGAAAGCGGAAAAAGGATTTAATCGGTTTTTGGTGTCGGCACTCCTCGTATTGGGAGCGGTCATTCCGCTCACCTCCGCCGGCTGCACCGTTTATACCAACGGTCTGACGCTGCCGACCCCGTTCTATCACGAAAACCGGGTGCAGTATTTTTCCCGCGGCAGTGAATTTCCGTTTCCCAACGAGGCGGCGAATTTACAGGAAACGCAAACGGATTTCCACGAACAACACTAACAAGCGAAACAGGCGATAACGATGCTTCTTTCCGCAGTTGCTCAATCCTGGGTTAACCTCGTTCTGATTTGGATAGGATTCGGAACCGTTACCGCTTTGATAACGCAGTTGTTCTTGCCCGGCGAATATCCGAAAAGTTTTTTAGGATACCTCGCCATTGGACTCACCGGCAGTTGCGCCGGTCCCGTTGCTTTTTCGGTTTTTGCGAAACCGTCATTGGGACTTACTGCTTTTCATCCGTTAAGTCCTGTCGGGTTTGGTCTCGCTATTGTAACGGCAGCCGTCCTGCTGCTGTTTTACCGGAGTATTATCTATCTCTGCGGCGTTGGTGTCAAAAGCGAAGTCCCTCAAACGAAACCGAAAACGAATTAGCGGCGGTTATTCCCCAATACTATGGACAAGTCTCCGCAGCGGATTCGCGGGATGTTCGATTCGATTGCCCCGTGGTACGACTTTCTGAATCATTTTCTTTCGCTCGGCATTGACCGCCGTTGGCGTGCGTTTACCGCCCGGCAACTGATAAACGCCGATACCATTGACGGCGATGTACTCGACGTTTGCTGCGGTACCGGCGATTTGACGCTGGCACTGCAACGGCGGCAGCCGCAGCGGTCTTATTACGGTATCGACTTTTCTGAAGCAATGATTGAACGGGCGAAACGCAAAACCGGCACTTTAATTTTTTCAACCGGCGATGCGCTGCATTTGCCGTTTGACGATAATCGTTTTGCGGTTATAGCGAATGCGTTCGGCTTGCGTAATGTATGCGATACACAGGGCGGATTAGCGGAAATGGTACGTGTCTGCAAGGCGGACGGAACGGTTGCTGTGCTTGATTTTTCGATGCCGGTACTGCCGGTGCTGCGGCAACTTTACCGGTTCTATTTTACATCTGTACTGCCGCGCATCGGCGAATGGTTTGCCGGAAACCGTAATGCAGCATACCGTTATTTGCCGCAAAGCGTATTGGCTTTTGATTCCCCGCAGCAACTTGCCGGACGTATGGAGCAACTTGGTTTGCAGAACATACGTATTCAATCGTTAACCTTCGGCATTGCCGCACTGGTTTGGGGACGGAAAATAAAGCACTAAAACAACCACAATCTTGCGATAGCGTCTCTAACGGTGTTGATGTCAAAAATTGGCACACTGCTTGCTCTTTCGGCAAGAAGGTGGATAATGAGTGATAGGTCTGTTTCCTGACACTCGTGCATTCGCTGCAAAAGTTGGTTAGGGAATAACTCTAATAAAAAATGCGGTTTGCTTTATTTGTTACATTTTTATCGGTCTTATTAAACTCTCCGTTGGCGGACACTGCCTCGGCACAGGTATTGTTCGACGGCTGGGAAAAGCCGAAAGTCCTGCTGGTCTTTACCGGTTTTCTCTACGGCTATGTTGAACCTTGCGGCTGTGCCGGTCTCGAAAATATGAAAGGCGGTTTGAGCCGGCGATATACCTTTTTCAAAGAACTCGAAGCAAAAAACTGGAATGTGCTGGCGATTGATGCCGGTAATCTTAATAAGGGTTCCGGCAAACAGGAAGAATTAAAATATAACTTCGTTATTGATGAATCGTACCGGCAAATGAAATACGGGGCGGCAGGTATCGGCAGCAATGAATTGCTGTTTTCGACAGAAACGCTGATACTTTATTCAGTAGATACGCCGGGTGTAACAAAACGTTATACTTCGGCAAATGCCGCTGTCTTCGATTTTTCGCCGGACATTATCCCGCCGTACCGGATACTTGAAAAAGACGGAATGAAAGTCGGTGTCGTGTCCGTTCTCGGCAAATCGTTGACCGCCGCCTTTCAGAATGACAATACGCAAAACAGCGACATCAAGACCGCAGACGCAGCCGTCAAGTTAAAAGAAGTGCTGCAAAATCCCGATTACGAAAAATGTAACAAAAAAGTGTTAACCGTTTTCGGGTCAAAAGACGAAATTGGAAATATCATCAAAGAGTTTGCCGGTAAGTTTGATTTTATTCTGCCGGGTAATACACCGGCAGAACCGCCCTTGCAGCCGAAAACTGCCGGTAAAACGGTCATTATCGAAACCGGCGAAAAGGGACGTTTTGCCGTTGCGGTCGGTTTGTATGACGATGAAAAGATGCCCCTGCGTTATGAACGGATACCATTTGATGCCCGCTTTAAGAGTTCGGAGATGGTCACCAATTTAATGCGGCTTTATCAGGAACAACTCGAAAAAACGGGCTTACAGGGACTCGGTATCCGTCCGATTCCCGATTCGAGAACGGCAACGCTCGGCAAGTTCACGGGGGCAGCCAAATGTGCAGATTGCCACGAAAAGTCTTTTGCGGTTTGGAAAAAATCGAAACATCATCAGGCTTGGGACACACTGAATACGGCATTACCGCCGCGTCAGTTTGACCCCGAATGTATCGGCTGCCACGTGACGGGCTGGAACACACATCAGTTGCTGCCGTATCAAAACGGATTTTTGAGTGCAGGGGAAACGCCGCAACTTGTTGCCGTCGGCTGCGAATCGTGCCACGGGCAGGGCGAAAAACACATTGCGGCGGAGACCGGTTCGGATAAAACGTTACAGGAAAAATTACGCCGTCTTATCCGTTTGCCGCTGGACGGAGATGCGGCAAAAAAGCACTGTATCACCTGCCACGACGGCGACAATTCGCCGAAGTTCGATTTTGACAAGTATTGGAAAGAGATAAAACATAAAGAGGAATAGACTTGTTCGGTAACTAAATTTTCATCTTGCCGTTGCGTGTAGCACAGACGGGTTTTGTCCGCAAGAAGTGCTTTCGTCTTGTTTTTAGGACGTTCTATGGGGATTATCGCAATGACTATTTATGCGGCAACTTTTTACCGCACGAGATTTTGCCGGAAATCCTTAATGCTTCCGCAAGTAACTGCCGCTTCTAACAGGGAATCCAAAGCGATTAAA
>JAITQJ010000272.1 GCA_031288955.1 Planctomycetaceae bacterium
GAGACCGGCGGACATCTGGGCGGGACGGTAACCGTCTGGCTTGCCGATGAGACAAATGGCGACGGCACCTACAGCCCGCCGACACAGGCAGATGTTCAACGCCTTATTAATAATGACCCTGTTGTCGGCAGATTGTTCACGGCGAAAGCCTACAACACTGTTCAGAATGCCGACCCGCAAAAGATAGACTTTGTCAAAGACGGTCCTATTGTTTCCAGCGGCGGTCTCGTTTCCAAGGGGGCATTGACCGTCCATCTCGTAACCGATGCGAACGGTCTCGTGCAGACGACGGCAAAGGATTTGGCAGAATGGTGGCAGTTGCAGGACCCGGCACTGGTTGATTATATCAGTGCGAGCATTGTCCGTCCGGTCGGCGCATACTGGGACGAATGTAATGACCCGTACGGCAACGGACTTTTGGCACCGACCACTTCGTACGACGATTGCGGTCAACTGGTTGTCAATGATATTCAGTTTGTCGGCTGGAACGATGCCATCGAGCAGCAGACGTATATGACGGAAAGAGCGAAGGGGACGATGACTTCGCAGCGGGGTATCGATTCGTCTTACGACTTAATCGCCAAACAGTATGGACCGGAATGGAACGGCTACACGATTCAATACGTCAACGATGACACGCTGACGGGCTATTTTGCCGACAACTTTATTGCGGGCAGCGACATCAATCCGTGCGAGGGTGAAGAGTACCTCGGTTTGGAGCGCGACGATTGCGGTAACCTGATAACGCCGAACAGCGGTACGGAAAAGGGTCTGCGTCTGGAGTACAACGATGCGGAGAAAAAAATCACCATTCACGTCCGCTTCGGTGCCACAACGGCAAACGATATAGAACAGTTAATCGAAAGCGATGTCCGTACCCGCAACATTTTTGAAATTGTTCAGCAGGGCAGCGGTGCGGGTTTGATTGACCCTGAAGATGACACGTTGGTAACGAAGGACGGCGCATTACCGCCGGGCGGCTTGAACGGGGCAAAGTTGCTCTTTGGATCTGATGCGAGCGAGTACCGGCTGGTATTTTTGAGTACCGAATACGGTTCGGAAGAGTTTGTGAGCGTTGTTGCGACGGCAAAAGACGGCGGCAGCACGACATTTACGCTTAGCGATACTTCCGGCAACACGGTGGAAAAGACTTACGGCAAAGACGTAGATGCCCTGATTAACGGCATTAAAGCCGTCGGCGACGGATTAAATGCCTCGCTGAATACGCAAACGCTTGCACTGACGATGACGTTGAGCGAAGCCGCCGCGACTACGCCGGACTGGTGGTCGTCTTTTGCGATAACGGGCGGCGGAGCGACGTATCAGATTGGTCCCGATGTGGTTTCCAAGCAGCAGATAACGCTGGGGATTCAAAGCGTTGATACGGTTCATCTCGGCGGAGCGACGGGCAAACTGTTCCAACTGGGCAGCGGCGAAGATGCGGACTTGTCAACCGACACGAACAAGGCGTTTCGGATTATCGAGGAGTCGCTGTTAGCGATTACGACTATCCGCGGCAGACTTGGAACGGTGCAGAAGGCGACATTTGACACGAACGTTACGGTGCTGCAAGACACGTTGAGTGCGATAACGGAGGCGGAGAGTCAGATTCGGGACACTGATTTTGCGGAGGAGACGGCAAATATGACGCGGGCGCAAATTCTGGTGCAGGCGAATATGAACACGCTCGGCATCGCCAACCAACTGCCGCAGTATATGTTGAGTCTGCTCGGCAATTAAGGCGGCGGGGGAAAATGAAGAATGAATAATGAAGAATGAAGAATGAAGAATGAAGAATGAAGAATGGAAGAAAACGGATACATATTTATTCAAACGCTTTTAATTCGACGGTTACCTGATTGCCGTCTCTCGTTAGATTGATGTCGTACTGTTTGCTCCCGCCGCCGCTGATTTGGGACATTACCGTCAGCATTTGGATAGAACTCGACTGATGCGGATATGTTACAGTCAAATCCTTGCCGGAATACACAACCTTTTTCACGCTAAACGGCACCGCACTCCGCAGCACGATATTTTTCGTTACATATTTTTCGTCCGCCGCCGCATTCATCACCAGCGGCGACGGTTTCACGATGACCGGTGCGGTAATAACGCCCTGTACCGGTACATATACCGTTGATGTGCTGCCGCTCTCGTTCGTCTTAAAACGCAGCACATCTTTGACATACCCCGCCGGTGCGTCCGCTTGTACCGCTGCCGTGATGCGATAAACAACACTGTTCAAACTCCGCCGTTCCTCTTCCGCCTTCGCATCAATAAACGGTAATGACCGTCCAACGTCCGTCAAAGCCCAATCGGTGCGTCTGCCGGTGTATTCCAGTTGCAGCGTCCGTACCGCCGTTTTGCCCTGCGGTACCGAACCGAATTCAATACTGCCCGGCTTCAAAAGTATATCGCTGCGGATGAACCCTTCAACGGACAGCAAAACCGTTTCGAGACCATAACCTTCCCGCCGCAGACGAACGGTTACGGCGGCATAACGTTGTTCCCGGAATTGCCCGCCGGTGTTAAACGTTGCAATGACGGCAGCCGTCTCGCCGCTCTTGACCGTATTGGTCGAAAATGCCGCCGATGTACAGCCGCAGGATGTTGAAACACTGATAAGTTGAATTGTGTCCTTATGCGGGTTCGTGAACTCAAAGCGGTGAACGGCTTTTGCACCGATGGCGACGCTGCCGAAGTTATGTTCTTTGACCGGAAATAAGGCGGCACTCCAGTTTGCGTCTGCCCCGTTGACAACAACCGGCAGATAGATAAAAATAGTAAGGTATAGCGTTTTCATTATTTGTTTTTATTGCCTGTTATTGTCGGGCATCGTTATTGTTCATTATAAATGTACACCATTGGAATTATAGGGGCTGGTCCTGCGGGAGCCACATTGGCGAGACTTCTTGCACGCCGCTGCCGGGTTTTGCTTCTTGACGACTGCCGGACAAAATGCTGCGGCGGGATTTTAACGCCGGAATCGCAATGGATGCTTGCCGAACTGAATTTGGCGCTGCCGAAAACCGTTCTCGTGAACCCGCAGCCGTACCGGGTTGCGGTACTTGACTTCGATAACGATTTGACGTGTAATTTCGGCAGGCAGTATGTCAACATTGACCGGGCGGCGTTCGATAAATGGCTTGTTTCGCTTATCCCGACGGGGGTTGACCGCCGCCGTAATGCCCGGTACCGCTCTGCGGAAAAAACGGAACACGGTTACCGGATACATTTTATACAAGATGAAAAAGAATGCAGCGAAGAAGTGTTGTACATTGCCGGTGCAGACGGGGCGAATTCAACACTGCGGCAGGAGTTTTTCCCAAAAGTACCGATACCGAAGCGGTACATCGCATCACAGTATTGGTACGATATGAGTGAAAGCGATTTGAGTGATTTACCGGTTAACTTTATGGACGATTACACGGGCATTTTTTCATCGCTATTGACGGATTTTTATGCCTGGACGATTCCGAAGAATGAATACTTGATTCTCGGCGGAGCCTTTCCGTTCGGTACACAGTCGGCAGAGAAAATGGAGTTGCTTTGTCAGGAATTGGAGCGGCGTTACGGTTTGAAACTGCCCGAACCGGTACACAGGGAGGCGGGGCAGGTTTTTTGTCCGTCAAAGATGTCGTCGGTCTGTTTAGGTTCGGAAAAAGTGATATTATTAGGCGAAGCGGCGGGATTGGTAAGTCCGTCGTCGGCGGAGGGAATTAGTTCAGCGTTGATAAGTGCGTATCATTTATCGGAGTCGTTTAGTCCGTATCACGGTTACAATTATCGGGTTTATCGCAGCCGGATGCGGGGACAGCGTTTTTTACTTTACCTAAAGGGTTGGAAACGTCTGGCAATGTTCCGTCCCTGGCTGCGTAAATGGACTTTGCTCTCCAGAATGACGGCGATACGGAATGCGGAAAAATAAGACTCAAGTACAATCTGCCGTAAGATTGCGGTCTTTGTTTCTTTATCGCCGCCGTTAACAACTAACAGGTTTAATTATGAACAACAGTGAAATCAGACGCTCGGAACAAAGAGCCGGAGAAACACGCAGAAGTTTTTTGCGTAAGGCAAGTATTTTCGGAGTCGGCGGCATTGCGGGAACAATCGGCAGTGCATCGCTTTTACGCGGGGAAAACGCCGTTCCGTCCGGCGGAGTATTGCGGTTCGTCTGCATTTCCGATACTCATCTTGGTCACGGTAAAGCCGCCCAAAAAACCGCCCGCGCACTGAAAGTGCTGACTTCCAAGACACCTGTTGATAATGTCTTCGTTGTCGGCGACTTTACCAATACGGCAAGAGAAGCCGAGTACGACCAATTACTCGCCGTTTTTCGCGACCCGGCAAATCTTTCCGGCGACATTCCCGTCCGCTACATCACAGGAAATCACGATAATCACGACGGCAAAAATTCTCTGCCGAGATATATCCGCAAAATCGGGCAGGAGAACAACGAATACGCTGAAATCAAAGGTTATCCGTTTATTTCCGCCGGAATGACAGGAAGCAATACGCCGACAGTGTACGACGACACGACCCGCAGTTTTCTGCGTCAAAGTCTCGCTGATGCCGCCGCAAAATATGCCGGAAAACCGATTTTCGTATTCGCTCATATTCCTGCTCCGAACACCTGTTACGGTTCCCGGCATTGGCACGCCGCCAAACACCTTGACGGTATTTTCGATAAGTACCCGCAGGCGATTCTTTTCACCGGACACTCTCACGCACCTGTCAGCCATCAAGCGTCGATTTGGCAGGGAACATTTACGGCGGTCAATGACGGTCATATTACCAATACCGACAATATCAGTGTCGATAAGGAGGACGGCGTAACAACTCCAGACGGTAAACTGACTGACACGCCCGGTCGGTATGAAGATGTCAGCGAGGGACTTCTCGTTTCGGTACTTGCAGACGGCAGTGTGGAAATTCAGCGTTGGGACGTACATCGTGATATTGAAATTCTCCCCCGCTGGCAGGTTGCTGCACCTCACGACGGTTCCCGTTTTGCCTACCGTCCAGACAGTCCGAAACCGCCTGCTCCTGAATTCGATGCGTCCGTGTCGCCGAGTATTAAGACCGGCGGCGGCATTGTTACGGTAATTATTCCGCAGGCGCAGCCTTCGCTTTCTGTTCTCCGCTATCAGGTGAATGTTTTCCGCGGCAAATCGGAACACACCGGCGGCGTTGCCTTAAAAGAAGCAAAACACATCGAAGATAAACCGGTTGCGTCGTCCGGCCCGTTCTCGTTCTACTATCTTACGGCAGACCAGCCGAAGACGGTCGAGGCGGTATTCAAAAATTTACCGTCAGGCGAACCGCTTTACGTTTGCATTACCGCCATCGACCACTTTGGAACACCATCGAAACGAACGTGGTTTTTAGATGTTGTCTGATTTACGCCGTTTTGCGATGGAGATTATGAGTACCATTGCGGCAGCCGCGCTTGTGCTGATATACTCCTTGCAATACCGGCATTTTTTGGTAGAATACTGGGGAAGTACCGTTTCGGTAAAAATCCTTTCTTAAACTAAAACAACGGAGGAAAACACTAATGGCAGTAGCGATTGACAAAAGCAACTGTGTCGGATGCGGCGAATGCGTACAGCAGTGTCCGCTCGATGCGCTGAAAATTGAGGATACGAAAGCCGTCGTGGACGAAGGAACCTGTGCCGAATGTGGTGCCTGCATTGATGCGTGTTCCGAAAAAGCCATCACGCTGTAATAATAGGTTTCGCCTTTTAG
>JAITQJ010000292.1 GCA_031288955.1 Planctomycetaceae bacterium
ATTTTCCGCAACCGGATTATCTTTATGCGTCAAATCGATAACAAGATAAATCGAGTTATCGTGCAGATTGGAAAAATTCTTAAACCGGTCAAGCATAATCGGAAACAGAAATTGCCGGACGGTTTCACGAAAATACTGCTTGACGAAAACGCTCTGTTCCTGTGTTAAATCAGATTCATCAATGATGAATATATTTTCTTTCGCCAATTCTTTGCTGATGTCCTCGTAAATGTCTTCGACTTTGTACTGCTGCAATGTTGTCCGATGATGAATCTCTTTGAGAATTTTGACGGGGTCGTATTCATAACCGGCGGCATCGGGAACGGCAGTATCAGGGACGGTTTGCTGCAAATTGGCGAGCCGCTTTAGAACGGCAACACGGACTCGGTAAAATTCGTCGAGATTGTTAGAGAATATGCCGAGAAAGGTTAAGCGTTCGAGGAGCGGTACGGTCGGGTCGTCGGCTTCGAGCAGTACCCGTTCGTTGAAACTCAACCAACTCAATTCGCGGTTCATATACAGCGATTCGTCCTTCGGTACTTTCGGCATAGTATTTTAACAAAAAATGCAATGTTCGATTTCTGTTACGTTTTCAGCAGTATTGCCGAAATGCGGAATAATCCAGTCTGCACCGGCATCAATGAGTTGCCGGCGTTTCCATTGATTGATACCGTCTCTCGTGTCTTCGTTCGAGGCAACGCCGACCGCAAATCCTCCGGCGGCTTTTATTTCGCGGGTTTCTGTTTGTCCGTCGCCGAAACTGATGAGTTCGCTGCCGTCAATACCGTTTTCACTGATGATTCGGGCAATGATTGTTTTCTTTGACGATGCCGCAATGTCTTTGGTACCGCCGAAAATGCCGCCGTCAAAATACTCCGTAATCCGCAGCAGACCGCAGTCTTCACGGATAAAATCCTGTTCCGTTCCGCTGACCAAATAGCATTTGACATTACGGCGGCGAAACATTTTCAGCACTTCAACGGTGCCGGGCATCATCAGGTCGTCTGGATTATGTCCGCTGCGAAGTTGCCCGTGCCGCTCTTCAACGAGAGCAAATAAATGTTTATAGTATTCGGCGAGATAAACTTCGGCATCTTCCGTTTGTCCGCCGTTTTGTTTCAGTAATTCGACGAGTGTATAAAATTGAAACACGGGTAATTTGCCGATATTTGCTTCGATAGCCTGACAGACGATTTGCAGCCACTCGGCTTCGCTGTGTGCATTGCCTTGGGGCGTTGCTTGAAGGTGTACAACAAAATACTTGGTTAGTATGCCGTGCCAGCCTTCGCGCATCACACTGACGGTACCGTCAAAATCAAACATCGCCGCCTTCGGTGTCTTCACCGGACGAGGCAAAGCGGTTATTTCAATAGAAAACACGTTGTAATTGAAAGTTGACAATAAAAAACAGATAATAGACATTATAATTGAAAATGAATAATGGACAATGGAAAGCGGCACGTAAACAGCCGCCTTGCCGTCCCCCGTTATGCAAACTTCTTCACCTGTTCCGGCTCCTGCCAAGATTAACCTGTTTTTTGAAGTCCTCGGCAAACGGGACGACGGTTTTCACGAAATCGTTTCCGTTGCTCTGCCCGTGCGGCTTTTTGACCGGCTGACTCTCGAAGCAGCCGATGACGGTAAGATAACGTTTCAATGTACCGGTCAAAGTGCCGATGTACCGGCGGACGAAACGAATATCGTTGTTAAAACGTTGGAAAAATTGCGGCAGCGTTATGGAGTGCGCTGCGGAGCATCTGTTCATCTGCAAAAGCAGATACCGAGTCAAGCCGGTCTCGGCGGCGGTTCAAGCGATGCGGCAGCGGCAGCATCAGCAGCGGTAAAAGCGTGGCAACTTAATGTAACAAAAATAGAACTGGCGGCTCTTCTTGCCGAAATCGGCAGCGATTGTCCGCTCTTTTTGTATGATACGGCAAGTATTAGTACCGGACGGGGTGAAACAGTTCAGCCGCTGCCAGCCGCTGCGCCGCTCTGGTTCGTGATTTGGAAACCGGCGCAGGGACTTTCGACCGCTGCGGTGTACAAAGAATGTATGCCGCTGCACGACGGACATTTCCGCAAGCCGGATGCGCTGATAACCGCATTGGCAAGCGGCAATGCAGATGCTGTCGGACGGGAACTGTTTAACCGTCTTGAAGTGCCGGCACGGAAACTTTGGACAGGGTTTGATACAGCGTTTGATGATGTTCGCCGAAAGTTAACGGAAGCGGGATGCATTGCTGTTCAACTTTGCGGAAGCGGTGCTTCTTTTTTCGGATTATGCTATAATCAACGTCACGCTGAAGAAACGGCTTCAAAGTTATCCCCCGGCGGACAAGTGTTCGCCGTATGCAGCGGGGGAAGTACAAGGTGAAGGCATTATCGATGGAACACGCTGTTGAAATTCGAATCGACGATGAAATGAAAGCGGCGGCAGAGTCTTTGTTCGACTCCGTTGGGTTGGATATACCGACAGCCGTACGAATGTTTATCGCAGCGGCGTTGCAGGCAGACGGTTTGCCGTTTCCGGTAAGACGGACGTGGAATGTCGAAACGCTACAAGCGATGGAAGATGTCCGTTTGAACCGCAATATCAGCAGTCCGTATAAGACCGCCCGCGAAGCCGTTGACGCAATGTTACAAGATGATGTATGAAATTCATATACCAATCAAATGAAGCAGGACGGGGACACATTCTGATTTCGGTTGGTAAATGATACGAATTAAGGAGGACACAATGGAAATCACTGAAGTGAACGTGAGGTTGATTGAAGAACAGAGCAAGCGTGTACTGGCTTTTTGTTCGATTACTTTCGACAACTGTTTCGTTGTGCGTGATGTGAAAATCATTGCCGGTCCGAATGATATTTTTATCGCTATGCCGAGCCGGAAGGTTACGGCTCGATGCCCCCGGTGTCAGAGTAAAAATTCGATGAGGGCGTTTTACTGTAATCATTGCGGTCATCGTTTGCCGCCGGAAAGTGAGGATTTTCTTCACCGGACGACAAAACTTTATGCGGACATTGCGCATCCGATAAATCAGCAGTGCCGGGAGATGATACAAAAACGTGTATTGGCGGCGTATCATCAGGAGTTGGAACTTTCGCAGCAGCCGGGTTATATTTCATCGTATCAGGATACCGATTATGATGACGAGGGATTGCCGAATATGGCGGTCGAAGGTCCGCATTTCAGCCGCACCCGCCGTGCCGTCCAGCCGAACTCCGCCGGTTTTGGTGCCGGTATATTGGATTAGATAAATTCTTTCTTTGCTGTACGCGTTGACCTTGACACACTTCTGCCGTTTTTCTTTGCCGACCTTGTCGGCAGTGTTCCCAAGGACGAAGAGAAGGAAACGGCGGCAATGGACTCAACAGGAATGGAATTGTCGGCGGCAAGTGTTCATTATCAACGCCGCAAGGGGTGGGACAAATAAGAGTTACATAAAGTTGCCGCTTTGTATTTTGTGCGGTTCGTTTTTACCGTTGAGTTTGGTT
>JAITQJ010000348.1 GCA_031288955.1 Planctomycetaceae bacterium
GAGACCGCAAAGCCAATCGTAAACGCCGTGCAGCACCGCCGGAACGGCTAAACCGAGAACGGCAAATACTGCCCAACGTTTCCCGCCGGATAAAGCACAAACAAGGTAATACGAAAAAATGCCCGTCCATATCGAATGAGCAAACACCAGCGACAAGGAACGCAGCATCGTGTTTATCATCGCACTGAGCATTATCAATGCTGTCGAAATGCCGCCGTCGTGAAACGCTTGTTCTGCTTGCTCTTCACTTTCAGCGGTAACAAGTTGCTTGACTGCCTCCCGAAAATTTTCGATACCAATACCCATATTTTGATAAGTATAACTCACGTTCTCAAAAGCCGCAAAGCCTAAACCGGAAAACACACCGATAAGAAGCATCATCATCGGCGATGATTGCTTGCGTTTCCAAATAATATAGAGCAGCACCGGCAGGATTTTGCAGAGTTCTTCACAAATACCGACTTGAAAAACAAAGCCGAGAAGCGAAAAAACAATATTGGGCGATTCGCAAAGTCCGAGAATAAATCTTGGAAAAAAATGCTCATAGATAAGCAACAGCATCGGCACGCAGATAAGACCGGTGATGAAAAAGCCGATAATCGGCAAAACGACACTGCCGGAACTTCGCAGCACCAAGCCCCGCAAAATTCCGCCCCACAACATAGCGAAGAAAAAGAGCAAGCCGTATAACTGCACCGTCAGATTTTGAAACGAAGTAATCGCCAGCGGCAGCATACCGAGAAGTATCACGACCCAAAATGCGGGGTCGCTGAAAATGACGTAGGCGTTGTCGGCTTCAATGGGAATGATTTCCCTGCGGTAATCCGTGTTACGGAACGCCTCGAGAACACCATTGAGCGGTATCTTGTTTTCGCCGCCGCTGCCTGCCGCTTTCCCTGCTGCCGTATCCGGTTTTGCGGCATTAAAAATGCCGGCAACCTTGGAAGCGGATTGCGTTGTTCCGTCCGGTGCGGTGATTTGCGTGTTGTTATGGATTTTCCCCGCTGCCGCAAGCGATTGCAGCGCGTTCCAATCAAAGGGACCCTTCTTGTTTCCGAAATTGTCTAAATAATACCAGTTCATTGCTCTTCGTTAGGTTAGCGGCGGTGTCTGTCCCGCCGAAGTTGGATGAATCTTTTGTATTTCAAAGCGTATCTTGGAAAGATAGCCGTAAAACAATATAAAACTTGCGCCGACAACCATCGCCGCAAATCCGTTACAATCATTTAATATGCACGCTGTATAGACACCGTGTAACGCTGCCGAGACACTAATGCCCAACAACACAAACGCCCACCAACGCTGCCGGTCAACAAATGTCAGGGATAAGTAGTAGGCAAACACCGCTGTCCAAATGATATTCGCAATCAGCAGAGAAAAAAGCGGTAATACTTGTGAAAAAATTTGGCTGATATCGAGTGTCTTCACAACATTTTTTATTTCTATTTGGAAAATGCCGAGACCTTTGTGCAAAATTTCTCCCGGCAGCCATTGACTGAACCACGTAAAGAGAAAGAAAATTTTATCCGCAAATAAGCCCATACTCGAAAATGCCGCGATGAGAAACAACATTTTCATCGAGGTTTTTCCCTGCCGATAAATCAAATAAGCAAAAACGGGAATGATTTTGCATATTTCCTCGCCAATAATTTCTGTTCCAATACGTCCAACAAACCAACTTGATTCGGACGTTTTCGGTGTCAAAAAAACAGCGAAAAAATTCAGCAGCAGCGGAACACCGATAACAGCGGTAAAGAAAAACGCCGCAAGCGGCAAACGAATATCTTCGGAACGTTTGAGAAAGGTTCTGCGCAGCATTACTCCCACGGCAATTAAAAAGCCGACAAGCACAGCAAGCCAAAAAAACGGAACAACCAAATGGGTGAGAAAATGTTCGCCCTTTTTGTCCAACGCAATAACCGCCATCGGCAAAACACACAATGCCGTTGTTTGCCAAAATTCTTTGTCTTTCAAAACAATCGGCAGTGTATATTCATTAACCGGAGTGAGTGCTTCTTTGACATCACCATAACGGAAAGATTCAAGGAGCAGCGTCGGTTCTTCATCGACCATCAATGCCTTTGAAACATCAACGGGGGCAGTCGTTGCTATAACGGGGTGTTCCCGTTGCGGCGGGCGGGCGAAAGAATCCCGAAACAAATCCCGAAACAAATCCCAAAAACTTCTTCCGGTTTGTGTAACCTGTTCGCCGTTCGTGTCTAACGTTATCGGCGGCGGACATTTTAGTTTGACACAATAATACTCATAGACAAGCCATTGCGATTCTTTCTGCGTCAAGCCCTCAGCGCATATATCGGCAATCGACCGTTCGTAAATGGCGGTCGTGATAATGCCCTTTGCCGCCCGATGCTGCAAGGTCGTTTTACAGAGTTTGTCAAACTTCTGCCGCTGTAATGCGGCATCGTAATCAAGTTGATTGTAATCGTCTTTGAAAAAATTGATTGCCTTTCCATAAAGCCGGTTCTTTGCGTTAACTTCCGGTGTTTTTGCCGACATACGCCGGTTCGTTTCATTGGCTTCCAATGCCTTTTTGTATAATTCGTCACGTTTCGTTTCAGGGGACAATCCGAGCAATTCATACAAGTCGCCGTAAATCCCATTGCTGACGGTTGCAAGGTCTTGTGCCATCGCCTCCATTTCGATAGCGGGAATCAGCCGGTTACAATCCAGTGACGGCGGCATTTTCGGCACTTGGAAATTCTCCTGCGGCGAAAAGCCGCTTTCCGTTTCAATCGTTGTTTCGGAAAAACACGGGAATAATTGTTTGAGTTTTGTGAAGCCGCGTTCGTCAATTTTACCGGTCAAGTGCTGCTGCGAAACGGCGTAGCGAAGTTCGTTCAGTTTTTGCGTGCGTGCGGCTGCCCCCTGCAATTCCGCATTAGGCAGACCGTCTTTAATGAATTGCCGGGCGGCAGCAACTTTCACTTTGTATCGGGGACTCGACACAACGAGTTTGTTCCATTCGCCGATTTTTCGGTTTAGTTCCACTATCAGCGCAGCCGGTTCTGTAACCGGCGGGTCAAGGAAAAGTTCCAGTTCAAGGTAAATGTTGTCCATATTTTTTATCGCTGTTGCTGTTATTCCAACCGATACAATTCATTGTTAAAACAGCCGAACACGGTACCTTCGGGGCTAACCCAAATCTGTGAAGCGGCAGCGTCTCTATCGCTTTTGACGATTTGTTTTCCGGCTTGTCCGTTTCGGAATTCGGCAATATTGCCCCGCTCATCGGCAATCCAAAACAAGTCCATACTGTTGCCCCATACTCTTTTGCAACTGTTTCTGCTGAAACTTTCAACTTCGTCAAGTATCGGATGATTTTCTTGTCCGTTGCGATAGACGGTGATGTCGCTGCCGGCAAGAACAAAATTCTTATTGTCTATTGCCCACACACTGCGGACACTATTGCCGCTGTGCCGGGTGTCGTAGAGTTTTTCTGGACGCTTATCGGGAACGATACCGTACACTTCCTCACTACCAGCCCAGCAGGCGATTGCCTTTCCCTCTTTGAAAGGACAAAACGGATAATCGGAATCTATACCATAAGAACCAAAGTGACTACGATCCACCCCCTGCATCACTTTTGAAGCCTCAATTTTCCCCGTTTTAATGTTGTATGTATAGTAGCGGCTGCAAACAATATCGTTGGTGAGATGGAAATAAAAATCGTTTGGAATATCCTTATACCCCGCCGCATCATAAATCCGCCTGTCTATCATTACCTGTGTACTGTTTAAGAAGAAAAAAGCCTGTTGGGCGATACGGTCTGTCTGATGATACCATTTGCCGCCGCGAAACCAGAACGTCCCCTCATTAAAAGAAACCGCAAAGTTATCTTTATCCCAACCGCAGACGGATGTTGCCGACATTGTGAATTTGCCGGATTTGGGTGCAGGGGGGTTAAACGAACTTTCCTCCTTAGGGGGTGCTACGACATCTTTCGGCGATATGACAACGGGTTTCCACTTTGCCCCGTTATATGAGCGGGCGGCATATTTCACGGTGTATGCACCCACTCCGCGCTGATACGCACCTCCGCTGATGAGTTTGCCCGGCAGGGAAAGCATAAAGGCTGCAACCGCATAGAGCAGATACAAAACGAGACAACCGGCGGCGGCACCGGCGGCAATCTTGATGCCTTGGGCAAATTGAATGCCTTGCCCGCCGTTTTTGCGGTATATCCACTGTGTAAAACCGCCGGTGAAGGACGAATCGGCAGAATCGGCAGGGGCAGAATCTCCCGCCATTTTGAGGCTGTCGATTTGACCGAATATAAAGGTATCATCGACAGCATAGTGCTTTTTCAGGTAATCCACCTCGAAGGGCTGTAATGTGTCATTGACCATCAACTCGGTGATGTTCTTGCGTAAATCCTGTAACTTTTCGTTGTCCATTTTGTTGCTTTGGGGTTTGGTTGTAAAGGTTATTCTACGGTCAGTTCTCTTGACCTTTGTGTAATGAATTCGAGTTCCCGCCTTTTTGCTTCGTCCAATTCAGGAATCGCTTTGTAAAGTTTTCCGCCGCTTGCGGGGTCGAAGGCGGTGATGATTAAGCGTCCGCCTTCATCTACCTTAAACGTGACATCGACCGGCGAATACTGCGGCAAGCCCGGCTTTACCGGCAACTCGCCGCTCCATAATGCCGTCATTCCGTCAAGCGGTTCGCTCGACTCCGGCGCACCCTGCGGCGGGGCATCAATGCCGTTTTCAAGCAACTCCACGATAACGAGCCGCTGGTCTTTGGCAATCGTTGCAAACTGCTCCGTCTTCTCTGCCGGAAGCGGTGTGTTGCGGTAAATCAAATTGCTTACCGTCAAGAGCGGTTTATTTGTTGCATCGTAGCCGTCAAGCACCGTAATTCCAAAGGTTTTGCTTGCTACATTTCTCGCCCGCTTCGTTGAGTTTTGTACGACATCCAACGTGTAGCCTTTTTCATCGGCAACCGCTTTCTTTGCCGCATCTATTGTCAAACCGGTCTCGACTTTTTCTTTTATCAGATTCGACAAATACACGTTGCTGCCGATAACAGCCGCCCCTTTCGCCACCGCCTCGTCCGGTTCAAAAATTTGCGGTTCGACACCGAATTCCTTTTTCATCCGGTTCGCCACTTGCGTCATTCTTGACGAGCCGCCGACAAGAAGAAGTTGGTCAAATCTTGGACAGCCTTTCTTTGCGGCAACGCTCATCAACGAGCGGGTCAATTCAACGCTCTTGTTAAGTAAGTCCGCCGTTATTGACTCAAACTCTTCCCGCTTGACTTCGATTGCCGCCTTGTTTCCCTGATACGCAACGGTTGTCTTTGCCGCCATCTTGTCGGTTAACTGTTTTTTCATATTTTCCGCCTTTTGCAGAAGGTCGTAATAAAACTCGGTATCATCGGCAGGGTCAACGCCTTGATGCGTTGCCGTGTTAAACTGTTCCGCAAGATGCCGTACCAAGCGGTCGTCCCAATCCTTTCCGCCGAGTTGATGGTCGCCGTCCGTACAAACGACATCGAGACCGTCTTTCGAGATGCGGATGAGCGTTGTATCGAACGTTCCGCCGCCGAGGTCATAGACGAGAACAAAACGTTCCTTGCTGTTGTCATTCGCTTTGACACCGTACGCAAAAGCCGCGGCAGTCGGTTCGTTGATAATCTGCAAGACGTTCAGACCGGCAATTTCACCGGCACGTTTTGTTGCTTCCCGCTCCTTGAACGAAAAATAGGCAGGACAGGTAATCACTACGTCTTTGACCGCTTCGCCGAGGTGCTGCGAGGCATCTTTGACTATTTTGCGGAGAATGAAACTGGAAACGTGTTCCGGCGTGTAAGCAACGCTGTCAGCATCGAAGGTAAAGTCCTCATTGCCCATATTCCGTTTGACGAAACTGCAAACAGCATCAGGGTAGATATTGCTCATTTCCTTTGCCTCTTGTCCGACAACAACACGTTTTTTGTCGAACCAGACAACAGACGGCGTGGTGCGTTCCCCTTCGGCGTTAGGGATAATCTCGGCTTGTCCGAAGTCATTGATGTAAGCAACGCACGAATACGTTGTTCCGAGGTCGATTCCGATAATTTTCTTGGTCTTTGCCATTGGATTTTAATTGTTAAAGGGAGTGAATGGAGAACGACTTTTTTGTATGCGGGACAGGAACCTGCTGTACCGGCGGAACAGGAACCTGCTGTACCGGCGGGACGGGAACCTTCTGCACTGGCTGGACGGGAGTCTTCTGCACCGGCTGGACAGGAGTTTTCTGCACTGGCTGGACAGGAGTCTTCTGCACCGGCTGGACGGGCAGTGGTTTTGTTTCCGGCAAATTTTGCGACTCGTGGTACCACAGTGTTTGTTGGAGCGATTCCATTGCAAAATCACTCTTCTTTTTTTGTAATTTCCAGAGCAGGAAAAAACGTTGCCAACGCACCGGATTGAGCCAGAATTCGAAGATACGGAAAACAAAATACAAAGCCGGAAAAATCAACGGCAAAGCCGATATTCCACCTATCCACAATAAGAGATATATATTGTTGTTTATCTTTTCTGTCTCTTTTGAATCCGTCGATATATTATTAACATAATACGACAGGATGAACCAAATGACGAAGCATAAACCGGGTATTGCTGCGAAGAGAATCGCACAGGTAACCGCAGAACTAATTCGAGCGGCAGCGGCATCTTTGAGTTTTTCAATCCGGTCAACATAAAGGCACAGATTTTTATGCCGGACAGGATTTTCCGAAAGATATTGACGCATACAATTTTCGGCTTCTATCCACTTTTTTCTGTCGAGATGAATACGTAACTCATTCTGAAATAATTTTGCCCCTTCCAAATCCTCTTTGGCTTTACTCTGCAAGGATTCGATTTCCTGATGCAGAGATTCGAGTTCGGGATGGTCGGGGACAAATGCCGAAAGTTGCTGGAACTGCTGCTGAACTAACTTGACGTTGTTTTGCCGCAAGTTTTCCCGTACTGTTTTGGCGGCTGTTGCAAACTTGGCGAGTATCTCTTCGGTATGGGTGAGTAAGTCTAAAAAACTCTTCTTTAACTCCGCACGTTTGGGCGAAAGAATTTGATGAATCGTGAACCACTTTTTTTCATTGCATAATTTTTGTAACTCCTCTTTTGCCGGCAGCGGAGTCTCTGTCAACTGACTCTCGATTTTATTGCAGAAGTCCGCTGCTTCGGCATCGTTCGCAAACTTTTCCTGCAATTCCGAGAGCAGAAGACGGCACTGCGTGATATTGTTTTTTGCCGCCGCCGTGTTGAGACGCACAAGCAAGTCCGACTTCAAATCGCTTATAACCCGTACCCGC
>JAITQJ010000056.1 GCA_031288955.1 Planctomycetaceae bacterium
CATATTTTCTAAAATTATTCTACCGCATAAACGAACAAATGTCAAGGGGAAAGTTTTTATTTCTTGGAATTTTTCGTTTTTGGATACATCGGGGGGCTTACGCCCTCCGCTCTTGCAGATATTGATAGTATCTGTTGTGGAACAAGTCTCAATTATCAATTAGAATAAAACTTGCTGCGGCTCTTCCTTTTTTTAACTTCTTAATACCGATAAGTTGCCACCGGGAACTGCGTTTGCAGTGTTCGATAATGCTCCGGTGCGTTCCCGTGATACTGAAACGGCAGCCCCGCTGCAAATACAAACCGCCGACCGCCTCCATAAAACGTGAACCGATGCCGATTTCGCTTAACAATCCTTTGAGGATTTGCCGTTGTTTGTGGTTATGAGTCCGCCAGTTTTTCGGATTCATTCTTAATTCTTTTGCGGGAATACGGCGAAAATCGACAATGCGGTCTTTCATTGGAAATTGCGGGGTTAGATGTCATTTGGCAGATAAGATACCAAACGCTGCGCAAGCAAGCAAGCGCAAGTAAAAGCGCAAACAAAATTGCTTGCGCTTTCGCCGTCCGAAGAACGGGGACAACATTTTACAATGCTGTCATTTTACAATGCTGTTATTTGTAATTGATTTCGTACGGTGAACGCTTGGGACGGGACACAAAGCGGTTCGCTTGCTCGTCGCCGATGAACTGCGTTTTGGCAGCATCCCACTTCAAAGGACGCTGGCACTTGTAAGCAATGTTCGCCAACTGCAATGCAATCGCCGTCGTTGCCCCGTAGAAGAAGTCCTGAAACGGACGCAGCCGGTTCTTCACACTATACGCAAAGTCAGCGTGAATATGCGTTGTCCCGCCGTTGTACCTCCGCAACTCCACCGGCTTGAGCGGCAGAATTCTGCCCCTGTCTTTCTGGTATTCGTAAGTCCCCTCCGTTCCAACAAACCGAACGTGAAAATCGTGCGACCCGCTTACAGCGTGATGGACTTTGATGATTTTCCCGTTGTTGTTATAGATAAGTGTCAGTCCCGGCGGCATAACGGGATAATCGCCGGTGCTTTTCTGCGGAATGATTTCGACAGGTTCCAGGTGGTCGATACCGGCACAGTACAAAAGTCCGCCGAGTTTATGCGCTCCCCAGTCGGCAAGAAAACCGTTGCCGTAGTCCCAGAGCAGCCGCCAGCCGCCGCCGTAACTGCCGCTGCAACGGTTGGAATTGTACGGTCCCCACGGTGCCGGTCCGAGCCAACGGTCCCAATCGAAACCTTCGGGAATCGGCTGTTCCGGTCCGTAAAACTCGGTCGCCAGCGGTCGGGATTCAAAGAAATACGCTTCCGTAATTTCGCCGATAGCCCCGCTCTGAATGACCGGTGCCATATAACCATAATCCTGCATCACCCGCTGCGAGCCGCTGGTGCAGACACGATTGTACTTTCGGGCGGCGGCAACGATTTGCCGGTTTTCCATCGGCGTAAGCGTTAACGGCTTTTCGCAGTAAACGTCTTTACCGTTTTGACACGCTTCGACGGACAGTTTCGTGTGCCAATGGTCGGGAGCGGCAATCGCAATGGCATCAACGTCTTTGCGTTCGTACAATTCCTCGTACTTGTGATAGCCTTTGCAATCGGAATTGCGGTAGTGTTTGTTGACACGGTCAATGCCTTCGTTGAGATGTTTTTTGTAGCAATCGCAGACGGCAACGACGTGAAAACTTTGGTCGCCGAGAAAGCCGCCCATAATGGAGCGTCCTTCGTTTCCGTATCCGATCATTGCCGTTACGATTCTCTCGCTGGGAGCATAAACACCGTCGCGTCCGAGAACGGAGGACGACAGGACGAGCGGTGAAGCAGCAGCGGCTGCACCGGCAGCGATGAAACTTCGCCGGCTGATACGTTTGGACTGTTGAGTCATAACTGATTTAGGTAAAGGACTACGATACACTTCCCATTATCGATTATCAAACCAGTCTTGTCAACGGCAAAACCGCTTGGAAAATGCCGACGGCAAATTTTTGTCCGGGCAGCCGGACGGAACACGAAAAGGCGGAGACAGCGGTAAATCTTTCCGCCTCCGCCCTTTTCGTTCAATTCAAGACTTACGGACTAGATAACCGCGCCGTAAATTTCTTTTTCGTCTTCCTTCTTGTAATCCGTGATAAGCGTTTCGGTCGTCAGCATCAAACCGGAAATGCTTGCCGCATTCGTCAGTGCCGTCCGCACGACCTTCAGCGGGTCAATGATGCCCGCCTTGAACATATCAACGTACTTGCCGGCGTTGGCATCATAACCGGTGTTCACCGGCTTTTGCGATACCTCATCAGCAATCACGCTGCCGTCCAAACCGCAGTTCTCGACAATCTGCACCATCGGCTTCGACAAGACCCGAAGCACAATATCAACGCCGACTTTTTCGTCCCCCTTTGCCGCCGAACGAACCTTTTCGACCGCCTCTTTGCAGCGCAGCAGCGCAACACCGCCGCCGGGCAAAATTCCCTCTTGGGCTGCGGCACGCGTTGCGTGGAGAGCATCTTCGATTCGCGCTTTTCTCTGTTTCATTTCGGCTTCTGTACTCGCACCGACCTGAATCACCGCTACACCGCCGCTCAACTTCGCAAGCCGCTCCTGAAACTTTTCGCGGTCATAATCGCTCTCCGTCGTTTCGATATTCTTTTTGAGCAACTCGATTCGGGCTTTCAGTTCATCTTTCTTTCCGCCGCCCTTCACGATAACGGTCGTGTCCTTGTCAACGGTGATTTGCTGCGCCTTGCCGAGTTGTTCGAGTGTAACGTTTTCGAGTTTGATACCGAGGTCTTCGCTGATAACGACTCCGCCGGTCAAAATAGCAATGTCTTGCAGCATTGCTTTACGCCGGTCGCCGAAACCGGGGGCTTTCACCGCTGTAACATTTAACACGCCTTGCAGTTTGTTGACCACGAGCATCGTCATCGCTTCATTGTCAATGTCTTCGGCAATGATGAGCAGCGGCTTCATCGTTTGGGCAGCCTTTTCGAGGAGCGGAATCAGTTCACGAATGTTGCTGATTTTCTTTTCGTGTAACAAAATCAGGGCATTTTCGAGAACGCAATTCATCTTCGCTGTATCGTTAATGAAGTACGGCGAAATGTAACCTTTGTCAAACTGCATTCCTTCAACGATTTCGTAGGTCGTTTCGGCAGTTTTGCCGTCTTCGACAGTGATAACGCCGTCATTGCCGACCGCCGCCATCGCTTTGGCAAGCATATTGCCGATTTCGGTATCGTTATTTGCCGAAATAGCACCGACGTTGGCAATTTCCTGCGTTGTTGTAACGGCTTTTGCCAATTCGTGCAGTTTATCGACAGCGGCTTCGACCGCTTTGTCGATGCCGCGCCGCAAAGCAGTCGGATTTGCACCGGCAGCAAGGTTTTTGAGACCTTCCTTGAAAATGGAGCGGGCAAGGACGGTGGCGGTGGTTGTTCCGTCACCGGCAATGTCCGATGTTTTCGACGCAACCTCATTGACGAGTTTTGCGCCCATATTTTCAAACGGGTCTTCGAGTTCGATTTCCTTACTGACGCTCACGCCGTCTTTGGTGACGGTTGGTCCGCCGTAGGACTTGTTCAAAATCACGTTGCGTCCGGTCGGTCCCATCGTAACGGCGACGACATCGGCAAGTTTGTTAACGCCGTCGAGAATCTTCTTTCGGGCATCATCACTGAAAATCAGTTGTTTAGGCATAGTTTAGTTTCCTTTATTGGTTCTTGATCGTTTTGTAATGATTATCGTGAACGGGCAAGACGGCACAACTCTTTCAAGTCATCATCGGTTGCCTGCTCAAAATAACGCAGATAAATGTATTCTTTGTCTGGGGCTGCTCTCCTCATTTTGCTGCGGACGAGAAAATCATATTCCGTTGCCGGTGCAGAAAAATCGGAATTGATAATTTTTGCTGCTTGATTCTTCGGTAATGCCTGTAATTTCTGATAACATTGACGAAATACACGGTTACTCATTATTTTTTTCGAATCTATCAAGTCCCGTTCGTATCGGCTGTCATCTACAATCCTGCCGTCAGCGGATAAAAAAAATATCGTTTCTCCCCCGATAAATGCGCCGGGGCGGTGGTAATACTCCATTTTACTTAAATGTTGAAGCGACTCCTGTAATGACAGTTTTTTCAGGGCGGCAATTTTGTTTTCAATCCGCTCTGCCATAATTTCGTCAGTAGTTTTTTGATAATCCAGCGGTTCGGCGGCATTTTGCTGCACAAGCGCAAAAGGGATTACGGTAAGGATTACAAGCACAATGACAACGTAGGGAATTTCTTTCATCTCAATCTTATTTATCGGGACACTCTTTTTTTGCGAGTCCCTGACACGTCAACACCGGCACTGCCGGACAGTAAAACGGTTACCGATAAGAGTCCGCTTATTGTATATTATTTTCCGGTTCTGGCAAGGACATCAGTTTACGGCAGCAACTCTGATTTTGACCATTACTCTGCCTACTCTACGGCTTTTGCGGCGGCAGATTGTCGGGACTCTTGCCGTCGTTGACATCGAATACCGCTGCCGGCGGAGCAGCAAAAAGATGTGTCGGCAACTTGCCGTCCCATTTTTCGACCGCCGTGAGCCAAACTAATGTCTGTGTCGCATATTTACTCTTCAGGTTTAACGACTCCGCCTGAGCCTTGGCTCGTTCCATAATCGACTCCGCCTCTCCCTTTGCCGTTTCAACCTTTTGCAGGGCTTCAAATCTGAAACGTTCCAATTCCTTCTGCGCCTGCAATGCCCGCTGTTCGGCAGTCATCTTGTCTTCGATTGCCTTATTAAACTCCGGCGAAAACTCGAAGTTCGTGATATTCACCGCATCAATCACCACGCCGAAAGGCTGCAAGCGGCTGCTAATCGACTCCTTGATGCCCGTCGAAACCAAAGACCGCTCGGTTATCAGCGACTCCGCCGTATATTTTGCCGAACCGGCTTTGAACGCCTCTTGAATTGCCGGCTCGATAACGGTAGCGACATAAGTGATGCCGATTTCCCGATAAAGCGTTACCGCACGTGTTTTGTCGATGCGGTAATTGACAACGATACTTGCCTTGACCGTCTGCAAGTCTTTGGAGGCTGCATCGGTTTTAACATCTGCTTTTTGTATCCTCACGTCAAGAGGCTTGACTACGGTAATAAACGGAATGACAGCGTGAATTCCCTCGCCTAATTCTTTGGGCTGGGCTTCACCGAGCCGCACAACGATACCGACAAAGCCGGGGTCAATGATTCGTATAGAATTGCCCAGCGTGATGAAAACGAAAATCAAAATCACCGCGATAACGACGGCGTACGTTTTAGCGGTGTCTGTGTGCCTTGCCATTAAAATTTGGAGTAAAAGCGAGTGAACTCCCGTTCATTCTAACCTTTTTTATTGAAATAACAACGGAAAACACAAGTTGGATTATTTATGCAGCGTGATGCACTTTGAACCGCTTGACAATTTTCCCAGATTGCGGTTATAATCAACGCTAATTGACTGTAGATGCTCATTATAACAATACAATGCACTTAACGACTGAACAACGTAATCTTGGAAAGGAGAATTTTTTCGCCGTCATCGGCAGCGATGCCTTGCAGCGGAATCTTCTTAAAGAAATCAACAAAGACGAACTGACCTCCGGTAAAGGACTCGGTGCCAAAGTCTTCGGGTATGGTACCATCGACAAGCCCGTCCGCGTTGCTGTTCTCGGTACCGGCGATGAAGCCAACGTCCTCATCGGTGCTGTCAATCCCAAGTACGTCCAAGTCGTTGCCATCGCCGACATTCGTCCCTTCAATCAATACCGGGCTTTTCACGGCGATAGTTCCTCGCCGACCGCCGCCGCTTTGCGAACCGGACTTATCAAAAAATACGGCTGGAAAGATGAAGCCGAGGCGCGAAAACACGTCCGTGTCTATGGCGATTACAAAGAACTTCTTGCCGCTGAAAAAGACCGGCAAGGCGAAGATACCGTTGAAGCCGTTATCATCGGATTGCCGCTTTTTCTGCACGCATCGGCGGCAATCGCAGCAATGAAACAGGGCTGGCACGTTTTGACCGAAAAACTGATGGCACACTCCGTCGCCAACTGCAAGGAAATGGCACGCGCCGCTTTGCAGTACAAAAAGCACTGTGCCATCGGACATCAGCGGCATTACAACGTTTTGTACGCTCACGCCGTCAAGTTGCTCCAAAGCGGTGTCCTCGGCGATTTGCACTACATCCGCGCCCAATGGCACCGTAATAACCGCCCCGGTGCGGACAGTTGGAAGCAGCCGATGCCCAAAGGCGTGAAAGACGATGACGGCGCATTGACCGGACGCTTGGAAAAAGTGCTGGCGAGTAACGAAAAGAAACTGACGAGTCCCAAAATTTCGCCCGATGAAAAAGCAAAAATCGAAACGCAGATTGCACAAACGAAAGCGCAGATTGCCGACGAAATTTTAATGAAAGGCGGCGAATACAACGGTTTCAAATTCAAGACAGCCAAAGATTACGGTTATGAAGATGCGAAACTGAAAATTGACGGTTCGGCAAACGAATATGACCGACCAGCGTTGGAAGAGTTGATTCGCTGGCGGCTCTTTGACCGCACGAGTGCCGGTTTGATGGCGGAACTCGGTTCGCATCAACTTGATGCGGCAAGCATTTTCATTGCGGCAATGCACGGCGGAAAAAAGCAGTATCCGCTGACGGTTTCCGCAACGGCAACGCGGACGATTTTCCCGAATGATTTGGGAGAAGGAACGATTGACCGGGACGCGGACGACCACATTCATTGTGTTTTTGATTATGCGGCACCGGGCTACAACAAAGATGACACTCTCGGAAAACAGAAGAAGATAACGGTTGCCTATTCTTCAATAAACGGCAACGGTTTCGGCGGTTACGGCGAGACGGTGTTCGCAACGAAAGGAACACTGCTGATTGAAACGGAGAAGGAGGCTTTGCTGTACGAACGCAATCAGGTTGAAAAAAAGGTGAAGGTCGCACAGAAAGGCAAAGTCTTGTCGTTGGCGGCGAATGATGAAGGCGACCCGTTGTCGGCGGCTATCGGTTTGCAGGCAACGTTTGGCGATGTGAGCCGGGGTTATTGCGAACAGATAGAACATTGGGCGTTTTGTGTCCGCAACAATCCAGAGGCAGACCACAGCAAGGCGATGCCGAAGTGTTATCCTGAAATTGCTCTGGCAGATGCAGTGATTGCATTGACGACGAACATAGCAGCGAAAAAGGGCGAGACGGTGGAGTTTGACCCGGCGTGGTTCGATGCGGCAAAAGATGCTACGCCGGAAGCCGCCTTTGCTGAAACGGACGACCTAAAAAAGCATTACACGCCGAATATGGGGCGGTATGCGTAAAACCGGTCAGAGGCTGCCGCTAGAATTCGTCCGCAATCATCCGGCATATTTTCGGCGAAGTACCGGCGGCGGTTGCCCGATGATATTTTAGACCGAGTTCCCTGCAAACCTGACCGGCTTCAACGTCCAGGTCGTACTGCGTTTCCATATTTTCGCAAAAGAAACCAAGCGGCGAAACGACAACTCTTTCGCAGCGTCCCTCGCCGGCAATGTCCCGCAGCCGTTCCTTAATGTCCGGTCCCAGCCAGTTGTCGGCAGAACCGGAAGCACTTTGATACACGAGTTCCCAATCGAAATCTTCCCTGCAAAGACAGGCGATACATCGGCACGCTTCGTTCAACTCCGCCGCATAAATTGCCGCTGACGCATCGTTTTTCGGAATACTATGCGCCGAAAATAAAACAAGCCGTTTGCCGGTGTCTGACAAATCCTGCGCCAGTGAATCCTGTGCCAATGCCGTTAGCAACGTGTCCGTTTGGGCTTCTAAAAACAATCGGCTGCGGTTCGGCTGCGGCAATAATTTCAGATTGATTGCTCCTGAATTAAACGATTGCAGCGCATCACAATAGCGGTTATTGCAGGTAAAAGCGTTTGTTACGAAAACATCTGCACTGCTGATGCCGCTGCGGTGCATCTGTTCTAAAGTCTCTTCCAGAAGCGGCTTATGAAACAGATTTCCCCAATAAACGGCAACGTTTTTTTCCTTGCGTTTGAATTCATTTTGAACACCGGCAATGAGTTTCCGACATTCGTTATTAAGCGGACTGTAATGTCCGCCTGCTTCAGCGCAGCGTTCATATTTTTTGACGGCAGCATCGATTCGCTGCGGCGGAACGTTTTTTCCCGCAAACAGTCTTTGCAAAAACGGCAGCACTTCCTCCGCCCGCTCCGGTCCGCCGTAAGATACAATCAGAAGGGCATTTGTCATTGTTCTGTACAGAATTAAATTCTATGCTGTCTCTTTCCGCAAACGTTTTATCAATTTTTTGTCGCCGACAAGCCAAAGGGTATCGCCGATTTCGAGCAGGATGGACGAATCAGGATTCAAATGCCGAACGCCCTGCCGTTCGATGCCGACGATCAAGCCGTTTAACGACTCCCGCAATCCGCAATCCCGTATCACCTTGCCGACAAACGGATGACCGCTGTGAAGCACAAGCGACTCCAAGCCGATGTTATCATCGTCAAAGTCCGTTTCAATGTCAACCTGTTTTTCAATAACACGCTCTACGACCGCCAGTTGTCTGTCCGTTCCAATTAGATAAATCCGGTCAAAAGGTAAAAGCATATCACTGCTTTTCGGCGGAATCAACAACGTTCCTCCGCGTTCAATCAGCGCAGCGGTAACGCCGAATCGGGCTTTCAATGCCGACTCCTGAAGCGTTTTACCGATAAGCGGTGAATGTTGTGAAACGACAAATTCGGTCAATGCAATGTCCCAGGGAATTAGACCAGACCGCATCGGTCTGCCGGAAACTGCCTCGCGTTCCTTCTCCGTCAGATGCGAAACAAACTGCCGCTCAATACGGCGGTACACATCTGCAAGCCGCCTGCTTAACAGCAGCACCGTCAGCAAACTCAACGGTATCAGCAGCAGTACCGTAAAACTATACACCGAAACAAAATGTCCGATAACAAAATACAACAGCAATACGCCGAAGAGAAACCGGAATACCGTTACGCCGATATGCAGCCGAATCAACGTAGCCAATTCGTTAGCATCAAAGCCGTCCCGCGGACGCTGTTGATAAAATACCGTCAAGAGAAACGGCGCAGATAAAGCAACTGTTATCAGGCATAGAAGATGACTGGCGTGCGATGATTCCGTTTGAAGCAACTGACTGCTTAAAGCGAAAAACGACTGCGCAGCGTAACGGACGATAACCGTTATGCCGATAACAATGACAGAGTTGAGTAGAATCCGAATACCATAGACACGCCAAAGGAGTTTTAGAACGCCTTCCTTTTCGTTGCGGTTCATTGCCATTGCGTAATGCAGCAAACTGCGGTGTACCGATGCCGGAATTTGGGCATTAAGCCAGCCGGCGGCGGCATCGGAATGGCGAATCAGATACGGCGTTGTAAACGTTGTAATTGCAGAAACGGCAACGGTTATCGGGTACATAAAGTCTTCAATCACACCGAGACTTCTTCCGAGTGTTGCGATGATAAAGGAAAACTCGCCGATTTGCGCCATACTCATACCGGTTTGTAAAGCGTGTTTGAGGTTGCAGCCGGATAGCACCGCTCCGGTTGCCGTGGCGAAAAATTTACCGCTAATGGTTACCGCAATAATCAGCAAAATGATTTTCCAATGCTGAACGATAACACTTGGGTCAATGAGCATTCCGACGGAAACAAAGAATATCGCCGCAAACAAATCTTTAATCGGCAGTGTCAGATGTTCGATTTTTGCGCCTTTTGATGTTTCGGAGAGCAGCGACCCCATAACGAAGGCACCGAGTGCTGCCGAAAAGCCGACGTAAACGGCGAGCATCACCATCAGAAGACAGAGCGAAAGAGAAACGAGCAGCAGGATTTCATCGGTTAAAAGTTTTCGGCATATCCGCAAAAAGGCGGGCAAAAGATAAATGCCGGCAACGAACCACAGGATTAAAAAGAAGACGAGTTTTCCCGATTCAAAGAGCAGTGCCTTACCGGAAAACTGATGGGAGACGGCAACGGTTGCCAATAACACGAGCAGCAAAATGGCGAGCAGGTCTTCAACGATGAGTACGCCGAAGACGACAGAAGCAAATGTACGTCCTTTGAGGTGCTGTTCGTCAAAGGCTTTCACGATAATTGTTGTCGAGGACATTGATAGAATCACGCCGAGAAACAGAGAGTTCATTGTATTCCAGGCGAGGATTTTTCCGACGAAAAAGCCGAAGAAAACCATTAGAACGATTTCAGTAACGGCAGTGATACCGGCGGTTTTTCCGACGTGTGCGAGTTTTTTGAAACTGAATTCGAGTCCAAGTCCGAAGAGCATAAAGATAATGCCTAACTCCGACCAGGTTTCGATGCCGGATTTATCGACAATGCCGGGCAGATAAGGAAAATGCGGACTGATGAGAAAGCCGGCGACGAGGTATCCGAGTACGACGGGCTGTTTGAGGAACTTAAAGAACAGGGTCATTACTGCTCCTGCTGTCAGGATAAGTACCAAATCCAGAATCAGCGGCGGCAAATGTGTTTCCATTGACAAAATATGATTATTTTCTGCGGCTCTCGGCGCAGTATATTTTCGATGACCTAATTATAACATAAAGGGGCAGACTGCGTATTTCCGCTCTTGCCACTGCCGCTGCCGAATGTTATAATTAGGCTTGTTCGGTAACGTTAATTTAGGCGATTTGTAATACAGTATTTCCCTGATTGCCCGGAGGCGGTATGGTGAGACTCTCTGTTTTTTCGTTAAGGAGCCGATGATGGACCGCTGGCAGCACGCTCTCACCCAAAATGATCAAAATAATACAGACTTCAGAGAACTCTTCGGCGTGAAAAAGAAGTTTTTCACAAAATGCACGCCGTTCTCACCAGTGCCTATCAGCGGGAACACAAAAACAGCCTCATTCCTGTCAAGAAGAGTAAGGGGCATCCGTTGACGGCGGGTCAGAAAGAGAGCAATCGGCAAATAGCGAGCAAAAGGATTGTCATAGAAAACATCAACGCGAAGATTAAAACGTTCAAAATTATGAGCGAAAGGTACCGCAACAGATGAAAAAGACACCTCTTGAGAATGAACCTCATCTGTGCGACACTAAATTGCGAAATGAAAATATAGTTACCGAACAAATCTATTTTATGCGTGCCGTCGTTTCTAATAATTTCCTCTTGCGTCGTTTCGGGGAAAACGTTATTGTGCAACTAATCAAGGAACACGGCGCAATGACTAAACTTCTTCCGAAAACACATCGGAGACATCCTGAATATGTCGAACCAAAATACGGTTCAGAGGCGTTTGCGAACGAACAAATGCCGGCAGCCCAGATGATGTCCGAAGAGATGGACAAACTTTGGCAACTTTACAAGGAAAATCCAACAGACCAACTGCGCAACCGCCTCGTCGAACGGTATATGCCTATCGTTCACAGCCGCGCCGAACGGGTCTGGTCAAGATTGCCCGAAGGTGTCGAACTTGATGATTTGATTTCAGCCGGTACTTTCGGCTTAATGGATGCGATTGCCGCTTATGATATTAACCGCGGTGTCCGCTTTGAGGCGTTTTGTCTGCCGCGCGTTCAGGGGTCAATGGTCGATGAACTGCGCTCAATGGACTGGGTGCCGCGGATGGTTCGCAAAGAATCAAGCAAACTGAACGAAACAATTAAACGTCTTGAACAGCAGTACGGACGCAAACCGTCTGACCAGGAAGTTGCCGATGAACTCGGAATCAGCGGCAATGAACTGCACCAACTTTTTGCCAAAACGCATAGCGTGAACATTACGAGTCTGGATAAATCCTGGTCGGAAAGCGATGCGGCGAAAGATATGCGGGATATGGACACCGTTGTCAACAAACGGAGCGAAGACCCGACGGAGCGGCTTGCAAAAATTGATTTGGTGCGTTCCTTTACGAAAGGCTTAAACAAGACCGAACGAATGATTGTCATCCTGTACTATTACGAGGAACTGACAATGCGTGAAATCGGAGCGGCACTGGAAATATCGGAGAGCAGGGTGAGTCAAATGCACACGGCGATTGTCAGCCGCATCAAAAAATTGTACGGAGCGGCAGTTTAGCGGCAAATCGCAAGCAAAATTACTTGCGATTTTACTTGCGCTTGCTTGCACTGGAGGTGTTATAATCGGATTTTTTCCGGTGCCGATGTATTTTTCCTGCCATTTTACCGATTCTGACGAAAAGGTACGGTCTTTGCTTTGGAAAACAGGGTAAAATAGGTAAAAAATAATTGCTTTTCCAATGAAATGAATTATTATGTACAGTACCGGCGGACAGGTGAAGGTTTACGGTATAGTTTCTGATACAAAGGGGAAATGACGATGATGTTTCAATTTGCTCGTTCTTTTGCAGTTGCCTGCGTTATTTGTGCTGCCGCTGGTACTGCGGTTTATGCTGCCGTCGTTCCGACGGAATACGCTGTTTACACCTCTCCGCAGGGGACGAATTACTTTGCCGCCGGTCTGCAAGCGTTATCCGCAGCAGTGCCGCAGGCAAACGAAACCGTGTTCCTGATTGACACGTCGGCGAGTCAGTTGGGGCAGCCGCGGCTTGACACACTGCAAGCGGTCATTACGGCAATTAACACACTGCCGGAGGGAACGCAGATTCAGATATTGGCGATGGACGTGAGAACGACGGCATTAACGCCCGGCTTTGTTGCGAAAGGTTCACCGGAAATTGAGGAGGCATTAAAAAAACTGCACCGCCGCGTACCGCTGGGGGCAACCGACTTCGGCAAAGGTTTGTGGAGCGTTCGGCAGGCTTTTGACGGGCGTGAAACCAAAGCAAACCGAAGCGTGCTGTATCTTGGCGACGGACGGAGTATGGCGAAAACATTGAGTTTGAATTTATTCAAGAAAGAAACAGAATTGTTTAACGAAGCAAAAATTGCGTTTACGGCTTGCAGCGTCGGAATTCAAACGAATTACGGTATTATTGCGGCGTTTGCGAATCAGACGGGCGGCAATTTGATTGAACTGGCGGCGGACGGTAAAGATGACGGGGCGGCGAAAAATGCCGGTAAAAAATTGGCGGAGTCGGCAGCGGCGGCGGTCGTTTGGGTTGACCCGGCAAGCGTGAAGTTTCCCGAAAGTTTTACGGTGTATCCGCAAAAAATACAGCCTGTCCGCAGCGACCGGGCAACGATTGTCGTCGGTAAAAGCGAAGCAGAGAAAATGCCGGCGTTCTCGTTAGCATTAGAAGGACAAACGGCAGAGGGCAATGTCCGGTTAGAATACATTGCAACACCGAAGGAAAAGCAGAGCGGTAATAATTATCTGCGGACAGTTGTTGAAACGGCATCGAAAGACGGCGGTTTGACAATTCCGATAACCGGCTGGGACACGCTCGTGATGATGCAGGAGTTGTTTATTGCCGGCATTGCAAACCAAATAGACAAGGCGGCAGCAGCGGTTGAAACGGCAAATCCGCAAAAGGCACTGCTGATTCTCAACGATGTTTTGACGGCAGAACCGGATAACAAAACGGCACAGGAACTTTTCCAAAAGGCAGAAAAATTGCAGGCGGCGGCGGTCAAAGCGGTACCGGCAATTCCATACGCAGCGGTGCAAGAGGAAGCCAAAAAAGAAACTGCCGTACCGGATAACACCAACTCCGCGGCGGTATCGAATCCGGCGCAGGTTGATGCGGTTGACAAGGCACACGGCGTTTTGTTACAGAAAATCAATAACGAGGTGAAGAATACGATAGTTGATTCGGCGAAGCGTTCGGAAAAAGACCCCGATGCGGCAATTCAGGGCTTGAAACTGATGCAGCAGCTTATCCGCAGTAATGCGGCGTTAGAAAATGCAGAACGGGCTTCGCTCATTGACCGGTTAGGAAATACGCTGAAACAGATTGAGAGCGAAAAGTTTATTCGGGAATTCCGGTCAGTTCAAGAGGAAGCGGATACGGCAAAACAGCGGTCCCGCCAGGAAGCGGTGCGGGAAGTACAGAAGGTTCGGGAAAAGGCGGTACAGGTTTTCAACCGGCTCGATTCACTGCTCGATTCCAAAGAATATCAGGCGGCAATAGCCGTCGGTGAAGAGGCAACAAATATGCTTCAATCGCAGAATCTGCCGGAGGTAACAGCAGGACACGCTGCCCGGCGGCTGGCACAAATGATGTATTATGTCGAGGAGTACGAACGGCTGCGTTATCTGCGGCACGTCGGTTTCATCGATTCATTTATGGAGGCGGAAAAGTCGGCTATTCCGATACCGGATGACCCGCCGCTTTCGTATATTGACCGCGAACGCTGGCTTTTGCTGACGGATTACCGGCGGAAGAAGTATTCAACGGTAACGCTGTCAGACCCTGACGACTTTACGAAAAAGGTCAGTGATATTCTGGACAGACGGATTCCTTTGAAGATTGATGACACGACGACATTTGGGGACGTGATAAAACAGATTAACGCCCAACTCGGTACGGATGAAAAAATCGATATTGATTTGCATCAACTTGCATTGGCAGATGCTGGCGAAATCCGCAGCGATTCACCGATAGCACCGGACGGCGGGTTTGACCATCCGAATATGCGGCTGCGTAATGCACTAAAAATGCTTTTGGAACCGCACGGAATGACGTTTATGGTGAAAAATGAGATGCTGCTTTTGACAACGGTTGAGGAGGCGAACAAGACTGACAATATGCAGATACGGGTTTATCCGGTCGGCGATATTATTTTCGCAGGCGGCGGCAGTGTCAGCGGCGGTATGATGGGCGGTATGGGGATGATGGGCGGAATGGGCGGCGGAATGATGGGAGGTATGGGCGGAATGGGCGGCGGAATGATGGGGGGTATGGGCGGTATGAGCGGCGGTTACGGCGGCGGTATGTACAGCGTCCCGGATGAAGTCAAACGCAGTACCGCATCTGAAGTCAAGGTGCTGCTTGATAAATCGGCAAAGTCGAAAAATCCCGGCGAGTTTTGGGCGGGTTATTTTGCCGGTGAAGAAGTGAATCACGCCGCAGTGAAAGAGGTCGTCCGCCGTTTGGTTAAGCGGCTTCGCAGTAAAGAACACGCGGAAGACCAAGTGATCGCGGTCATCGAATCAGCACTGATAACGGGTAACGGCGAGCCGTGGATGTACGAAGCCCTGACATTATCGCTGTATCTGAAAGGTGCGGCAAAAGACGAAATCCTCCGGGCGGCTCTTTCGGCAGCGGATTTTTGCGATGACCCGATTGATTTGCTCAACGTGGGACTTCTGATGCGGACGACGCTCGGTTTGAAGCGGGAAGCATTTCCGCTGTATCAGCAGGCACTGGCATTGCTGCCGCCGAAAAAAGAATTTTGCTCGGCAACGCTTCGCCTCGCAGAAGAACTTTATAACGAATACGGCGAAGAGGAACCGGCGAAATGGATTGGATTGGCGATTCTTTCGCAGGAATGGGACGGCGTTTCGGGAAATAAAATGGTGCAGGATGCTTCCGATATGCTTTCGGCTTTGGGCAGTAAAATGCGCAAGACAGGACGCAATGACGAGGCGCAGCAACTGGCGGAAGCGGTAAGGGAAGCGAAACTTCGGGACTGCGTTATCACGGTGGAATGGACGGGTGATGCGAATCTGGATATGATGGTGCGTGAACCGGCGGATACATACTGCTGGTTTATGAGTCCCCGCAGCACTTCCGGCGGTTTGCTCAAACCAGCAGAGACGAATGTTTCTGCCGCCGCTGTGGGAAACACAGTGGGAAACGCTGCGGGAAATGTGCGGAAATTGATGTACGTTTGTCCGAAAGGTTTCAACGGAACATACACATTGCTGCTGCAAAAAGAATGGGGAACGGTTGCAAATAATTTGGTGAAAGTTTCGATTGATACGAATGTTGCGGCGGGCGATAAATCATCGGAGGGCAAGGCATATCCTCTGAAATCGGAAGGGATATTTGTGAACTTTCCGCTGGAAACCGGTCGGCGGACGGAATCTGTTGCCGATGCGGAATTGACGGAAGCCGATTTGCAGGCGAGTGTTGCCCAACAGACGGTTCATCGCAACAGGCTGCTGCGTATTCTGCATAATGACGGTGTACTGGGACAAGCAGCCGATGCTGACCCATTGGCGACAGCGGCTGCGGCGGCTACTGCGGCATCTGGAACGACAGGAACGACAGCAGGCACGTCGACGACGAGTCCGTTTAACACGATATTGGAGCAGCGTGCCGGCTCGGTGGGGTATCAGCCGGACATATCATATATTTCCGAGGGGCCGTCGTTGATGGCAGAAGCGGTTGTAACGCCTGACCGGTGTTATGTTCTTTTGCGTCCGTACTTCTCGCCGAACGGCGGCGGTATGAGCGGGGGTTACGGCGGAATGAGCGGCGGTTACGGCGGTACGAGCGGCGGTTATGGCGGTATGAGCGGCGGTATGAGCGGCGGCTACGGCGGTATGAGCAGCGGTATGGGTATGTATTAACGGCTGCGGCACTTTTGATATGTGCCTGATTTTTGTGTATAATGGTCGTTCAAAAGGAGAACTGAAAAATGTCTGATACACAATCGCCGAAGTCCGTGATGAGTTATGAACAAATTATGGGCTTGTTCCAGAAGATAGCCGAAGACTCGGAAAAAGCACAGGAAGAAGCCAAAGCTGAACGTGCGCAGTTCCAGAAAGAACTAGAGAAATTGCGTGAAGCCGCCGAAAAGCAGCGACGGATTACGGATAAGAAAATATCCGACCTCGGCGACCGGATTGGACAACTCGTTGAGGAAATGGTTGAAGGCGGAGTCGTCCGTAAGTTCAATAAATTAGGTTACACGTTCAATATAATAACCAAACGCGGGACGACGTTTGAAAGTAAGGAACTTGGTCTATCCTGCGAAGTTGACTTGTTCCT
>JAITQJ010000121.1 GCA_031288955.1 Planctomycetaceae bacterium
GCCGAAGCATCATTGACCGGCTCCGTTCATTGTTGCTGTTTTTAAGCAGCGGCAGCAGCGAGTCTATGCTGACTTCGGCATTTGCCGGTTGATTTTTGTTACGGAAAGACACTCCCGGATAAAGCGAAGACATCAACGCTTCGCTTTCATTGAGATTAGTATCCAGCAGCGCAATCAACTGTTCAAATTGCCGCTCAACCGCATCGGTGTTCGGCGGAACCATATTGCCGTGGCTGTCCGTGCGGTTAAAAACACGGATCAGCAAATGCAGTTTGTCGGCAATGTCGTGCCAGCGTTTTGTCGTCGGATGCAAAGTCCGCAGTGCATCATCCTCGTTTTCAGGGTCTTTAGGTTCTGTCGATTGCCGCGCCGGTACTTCGCCGATTGTCAGCAAATACCGCCAGGCATCGAATGCGGTTGAATAGGAAGCCTGCCCTTCGTTTGTTAAACCGCCCGCCTGTTCGAGAATCCGAATCATACGCAGCGGTTTGCTGCGCCGCGGATGAAATGTCAACTCCCGAAACTGCCGCGACTGTTCCTCTAAATGCTGTGCAATCTGGTCGTAACGAATCGGGGCTTCGGTTATCTGACCGAGTTGCCGCCGCCGGTCAATGTCCGCAAGACGCTGTTGATAACGCGGCGATTTCGTTAACTGATAAAGCGAAACCCGGTGCTGTGTTGACCGTCTGTCGCTGGACAAGTCCATCTCCAAAACATCATCGCCGAAATCCAAATCCGTTACAGGAAAAATCGGAATAAACATCCAAACTTCCGGCTCGCCTGACCAGGACAACAGCAATTCGTCCGCCGTAAAATACCGTCCGTTGGTTGGAACAAGCAGCCGGATACGGTTTGACAGATGTTCGGCACGGACTCGTGTCAAGCCTTTAATCGGCAGCGTTGACGAAATCGGCGGTGTTTCACGTTCGACATCAAAAAGACTATATCCTTTGCCGAAGCCGCCGTCGAGGTCGCTGCCCCGGATTAGAAAACGGTACGCTTCACCGGCAAGGTTATCGCTCGCAACTCCGCCGCCGAGGATATTTGTTTGCTCCCGCTCCCGTTCACGAAACAGTTGGATAACACGGCTTAATTCGTCGAGAACGACATTATCGCGGACAACAAACGGACGTGTTGTACCGCAAATTTCCTTAACGGTATGCTGTGCAAACGTATGCAGCGGCATAACCCGTCCGCCGCTGAAAACCGGCAGCGTCTCCCAGTCGTTCCCCTGTGAAACAGAAGAGAAACAAAAAACCGCAGCCGATACGGCAACAAAAAAAATAAAACGTTTCATCGTTGTTGGAATTGAATTAGGACCTCCTCCGTCTCCAAACGAACCCCGCAGTACCGGTAACAATGAGCAGGCAGCCGAAATACTTCCAACCCCTGCCGGGGTCGTTGTTGACCGACAGCGTACTCATCGAAACCGACTCCCTCGGTTTATCTTCCCAGGGAAAAATCGTTCCGTCATATAACTCAAAAAACTGCGGCTGATTCGGATGATACGGTCCCATATATGAACTCTGATAAATCCGGTAGCCGCTGCCCAGCCCCTTAAAATAAGCCGGTCGGTTCATCGAAATCAAAATGTCTTTACCGTCAGGCAGCGGTCGGTAATCGGTACTCCGCCGCGAAAAAGCCTGCGTTAAATTGCCGGGGTCAACTGGTTCGGAAAAGTCAACCAAACTCGAAAAATGCGACGGCATCTTCGTTCCCGGCTCCGTCCGCTGTTCAAATTTTTTCAGCAATACCGCAAAACCCAAATCGATTTTCGCAAAGTCCCATTGAACGCAAAGCGTCCGGTTTTTGCCGTACAAATACCGTATCTGGTCGCTTTCCGGCGGCAGCGGAACAACCGTCGGCGTTACCGCCCGAAGCCAAAACGTATCCTCTTTGCCGTCAAATTCAACACGCAGTTTCACACGTTTTTCCGTTCCCTGATGATGTTCCCGTCCTTGTCCCGCCGGCAGTGAAACAATCCGTCCGCCGGCAGTGTCCTGTGCAACAAACCGTGTTACAGAAACCGCCGCCGCCAACGGTGTACCTTCAGCAACGGCAAACTCCGGCTTTTTGCCGCCGACCGCATCAGGAACAACACCGCCGATAACGATACGCTCTCCTGACCAAAGCCGGTAATACAATTTTTTGTCCGGTCCCTGCACAAAATCGAAACGGGGTTTCGCCAAACGCTGAAGCAGCGGATTACTGCTGTAATCACTGTTTTTAAGCATCTTCTGCGGTTCCAGCCAATACGACGCAAACACACCTGTCTTCCGCGCCTGCACATTCATTTCCGGGTTGTCGGGAAAAAGCGTCATCGACTCTTTCGTTCCTCCCGGTGCAAACACCGCAAAATTGATGATTGGTCCCCGTTCGCGAAACCGGATTTCGCCGATTTCCAAGCCGCTGCCGCCCAACGGCACCCGTTCATTACCGGACGGCAGTGTAACCAGTGAATCAACGTTGAGCGAATAATTTTTACCGCCGTAACAAAAAACAAGTTCGCCCCAAAAGCCGGAAAATTTGCCGCCTTTCGGCAAACCGGCTTGAAACGCCGTCAATTCGTCCTGTGAAGCCGCTGCGAAGAAACTGACCCGTTCGTCTTTGGACATTGCCGCACTTGCCCCCTGCATACTTGACATACCCGGTACCTGCTGCCGCATTTCGAGACGCACCGGTTCCCAATTCCGCGGCACTTCTGTCTCTTCGCCGAATTCGGTTTTTGTCTTGACCATCTGTTTCCAAAGAATGTTCAACTCCAGCGGCGGCACAGATTCCAACGCCGAGTTCGCCAGATAATCCAAAACCTCAACTTTGACGTTTTTACCGACAAGCGGTATCTTGCCCTGGTCGCGGCGTGCCAGTTGTAAAGCGTACCAGAGCGATGTCTTAAACTTCGGCTCATTGCGGAACCAATTCTCATATTCGTAATCCTGCCAGTTGAACGGACCCGGAAAAAACGGCACCTGCACCGGTTGAGGCGTGTCCGCAAATTGATGTTCGATATAACTGAATTGTAATTGCTGCTGGTCGGTTTTCGTTGCCATTCTGCCGACGGAACCTTCCGGCAGCGTAATTTGGGCTTCCTCGCCGTAGTGCCAGGTTTGATAACAGCCGTAAAACAGGACGAGCAGTCCGCAATGGGCGAGTAAAAACGGAATATGATATGTTCCCCAGGGGAAACGGACGACAACAGCACACAGGATATTGAGGCACAACAGAGCAATGATGGCGGAAAACCAATTTGTGCTGTACAGGACGAATTTAGCAACGGTACCGCCGTATTCGGACTCGACAAAGGTACCCCAGGCGAGGACGGTCAGGAGGACGGCGAGCAACAAAATACCGAGGGACAGAGAGCCGGCGATGCGGAGCGGGGCGGACAAAAAAGCCGAAACCAGGCGGCGTTTGTGTTCTTTTGCTTTGTTTTGATAATCAAAATCTTCCGGCATTATTGACCTCTGACGGGTTCGCTCCGTTTACAATATGAATTCTAGGTTACAAAACCAACTTTGGCAAGAAAATTGCGTTGAAATACCATACTTTTTTCCGTACCGCTGCCGGTTCTAACGAATATCATAACATAAACAGCGCAAGTAAAACTACTTGCGCTTTTTCAAGATTTTTTTTACATTGCCCCGGCGAAGGAGGCGGTTT
>JAITQJ010000107.1 GCA_031288955.1 Planctomycetaceae bacterium
GGGGGGTTGTTCTTTGCGATGATGTACCGCAAAGTGAGGGGGAAACGGATGCTTTCCTCACTAGGATTATACGGCAAGGACTGTGCCAAACTAAAAAAATATTTCAGCAACTGTTCAAACCGTTATAATTCAACAAGTTAGAAGAATTGAATCATACGTTCGCAATGTGTACAAGAGGGGGCAAAAAAATTGCAAAATAATGCAAATTTCCAAAAACGGTGTATTTTTTTGCAAAAAGTGTATCATTTTGCAAGTCGGCATTTTGCACAGAAACGTTTTTTGAAGGCGAGGTAGAGTTTACAAAATGATGTCATCATTTTTGACATTTTCCGGCGTTTTGATGTCGGTATGACCAGTATGACCATAAAGAGCGACGGCTCCCAGGGCAAGCGAAATCACACCGAGACGACCTACATACATCATTATCATCACAACCGTTTTGCCGCCCGCCGATAAATCACCCGTTATGCCCCGGCTCAATCCAACCGTGCCTAATGCCGACGCAGCCTCAAAAGCAACGTCTTCAAACGGCAGATGATTCTCCCAAAGAAGCATACAATACGTCCCCAGCGAAAACGTTATCAGGTACAAAGCAATCGCCGCAAATGCTGCCGTCAAACGCCCGTGCGGCACTTTGCTGCCGAAAAACGTTACTTCATCTTTTCCACGGACAAAACTCGTTATCGTCGCAATCGCTGCCGACCAGGTTGTACTTTTCAAACCGCCGCCCGTACCGCTCGGCGATGCTCCGAGTATCATCAGAATAATCAGCACAACCATCGTTGCTCCTGCAAGTTCGCTCATCGGAACCGTACTGTAGCCCAGCGTGGTCAATGCGGAAACCGTATGAAAAAAAGCGGCAAGTGTCCGCTCTTTAAGCGGCAGTTGTGCGAAAAAACGGTCAAAGAACAATAACACCGTTCCGATAACAACGGCAGAACCCGTACAACTCAAAATAATCCGCGTCGTCAGCGTTGCCTTAACCGAACGGAATTTAACCGAACGGTAAAAATCGTCCAGCACGATAAAACCGGTGGCCCCGAACAAAGCCAGCGTGCAGATGACCGCATTGACTTCGATATTTCCTGCAAAAGACTCCAATCCGTTGGGAAAGAGACTCATTCCGGCAGTGCAGAAGGCAGCAACAGCGTGAAAGATGCCGCACCAGAGCGGATTCTGAACGCCGGCAGCAGCAAAGGCGTGCCAAAGAACCAATGCCCCGATGAGTTCGAGCGAAATCGTAAAGGCGGCGATGTGTCTAAAAAACTGATTGGGGTCAAAAGACTCCGGCATCGCAAAGACGGCTTTCCCGATTTTAATGCGGCTGTGCGACAGCCGTCCTTTGGAAGCAAGGATTGCCCAAGAGCCGAGCGTCATATAACCAAGTCCGCCGATTTGCATTCCGGTAAGAATGACGCATTGCCCCCAAAAGTTGAATGTTTCCGCCGTATTAACGGCTTGCAGTCCGGCGGTACTGATAACGGCGATAGCAGTAAAAAGCGTGTCGAGAACGGAGACACTCGGCACTTTTCGGCAAAACGGGCAACTCAAAAAGATAAACGCCGCGATGATGTACAGCGTGTAGCCGAGCATCAAGACGTGTACCGGTCTTAACGTTGCGTACCAAAACCGAATTCGCCGATAAAGTTTGTTCACCCGACAACGCGTTTAATTATTTCTTTGTCGAAGTAATTGGTTTCCATACCGGCATCAACAACAATTTTTTGCGAGACGATGCCGCTGCTGCGGGGACTTAACAGGAATACAGCGGCGGCGGCGGCTTCTTCCGTACTGACGGCACGTTTGCGGGGAATGACTTTTTCGGCAAACAGGTACGAATCTGCATAACCCGGTATGCCGGCAGAAGCCGAGGTTTTTAGCAAACTCGGTGCAACGGCATTGAAACGGATTTCGGAAAACCGGCTGAACGATTTCGTCAGAAAAGCCAGCGAGGAATCCAACGCCGCCTTTATCGGTGCCATATAACCATAATTTTCGCTTGCCATTCGGGTTGTTGAGATTGATAGTGTAACGACAGAAGCATCTCGTGCGAGTGTTTCGGCAAGTTCCTTACAGACGGCGATAAGCGAAAAGCAGGATATATCGATAGCCTGCAAAAACAATTTTTTCGGTGTTTCGTGAAAGGGTTTCACGCCGGAACTGTAATCGGCAAAAGCAATCGAATGAACGAGACCGCTGTAAAGCGGCGTGTCTGCCGGAGAGATGACCGGATTGTTAAGCCAAGTTTCGGTGTCTGCGCGTAATTTTTTGATTTCGGCTTCATTTTCGACATCGCACGTAAAAATCTTTTGAGAAGGAAAAAGCGGCTGAATCTTTTCGGCAACCGTTTCGTCGCGGACGACAAGGTCAACCGCCGCACCTTCGTCGAGAAGCATTAACGCAATATGGTACGCCACGCTCTTTTTATTCGCTATACCGAAGACAAGAAAACGCTTATTAGATAATTGAAGGAAGGACACGTTTTGTGAATTGATATTGGTAAAGGAGAATTAAAAACGCTGCTGCAAACACTGAAACCCAAATCTGTTCCTCATTATCAATCATCTGCCGTCAATTATCAATACCTTATCGGCAATACTTGTTTCAATTTTTTTTTATGATACAATGTAACCGTTATTGCTTTTTCCAAAACTTAACACCCTTGCTAACGATGCCGAAGAAATCGATTAAGAAGACCGCGAAGAAGTCTGTCAAAAAAACGGTAAAGAACGCCGTCAAGAAGGTTACAAAACGGGTTGGTGCCGCTGGTCTGGGAAGACCGAAAGGCTATCCTACCAAAGTCGTCCGTCTGCCCATACATCTTATCGATGAAGTCCGCGCCTTCGTTCAGAAGAAATTGAAACAAAAATGAACAGTCAATAAAGTATGATTGACGGACAGCGGGAACTGTAACGGTTTCAGTAAACGTTTCAATTATTCTTTGTTCACTACTCATCAACTATGACTTGGTTTCAAAGCGAGCGTTCATTAACGAAACAAGATGTTCTCGACCTTGCGCGGCAATTTGCCGGCGAGGCGAAAAGCCGGATTTGCAGGAATCCTAAACGGGTTCTTCTTCTTCCGCCGGACATTACCCGCGCCCACAGCGGGGCTGGTTATATTACCGAAGAACTGTACAATATCTTCGCCAAAGATGCCGATGTGCAGTTGATTCCGACGCTTGGACAGCACGTGCCGCATACACCGGAACA
>JAITQJ010000115.1 GCA_031288955.1 Planctomycetaceae bacterium
AACGATTGCTACAAAGATTTTTCCTGCTGATGTTCTTTCAATGTCTGCGAAAATATCCGCTCACGAATCTCCCGATAATAGGAATCGACTGTGCGACGATTCACGCCTGCAATGACCGCGGTAGACACCGCCGTTACTTCCTCGCAAAAATACCGCAATATCCGTGCCTGTTTTTGATGACTTAACCTACTGTAACGCATAGACTTGCAATATATCTATACAAGAGATGCTAGGCAAGAGCCATTTTTAAGTCCGCTCCACCGTACCATTGAGCGTCAAATGAAACGTCTCGAATCCTTCAAGACCTTCGTTGTCGATAACCTTGACGGCAATACAGTGCGAGCCGGAATTGAATTTGTACTTGACTTTGCCAGCAGGGTCGCGCACAACGTCCGGCTTGAATGTGCTGCCGTTATACGAAAAATCCCACGAGTAAAACTCGATTCCGATTTCGCTGCCTGATACCGCTGAAAATTCAATTTCCCTGATTCCTTTTTCATCACGGGAAAGAACCGTATCTGTAACAGTAATTTTCGGTTTTTGAGCAATCGGAACGATTTTATCGACTGTTATAAGTTTGACAATCGTGTTTTCTTTATTTTTGAGACGGGCTGCTTCCTGAATTGCTCCCTTACCGAAGGAGAAAGCAATAATAAATCCGACAGGCTTGCGTGCCTTTTTGTTTTTTTCAAACAGTTTGCTGTCGTGGCGTTTTGCTGCCGATAAAAAATTGTCGATGATGTTCCGTCCGATGTCATCGCCGCGTTTGACTTGCAGCGGCGTGTTGTCGGGCATCCAGCCGTCCACCCCTTTCTCGTCCCTTTTTTTCGGATTAGAAATACCGCCGTACTGTTCGATAATCCAATCTTGAAACTTAAACGCATCGGAATACCGCAGCGTTTCGTAATCGTAGTTATGAAGATGAACGGTATATTCGCTGAAAAATTCAGGGTGCTGCTGGAAACGTAAATCGGTAACTTTGACGGCTTGCACGGACGAATCAATACCTATCCATCGCCGATGAAGCCGGTCAGCAGCGATTGCCGTTGTTCCGCCGCCGGCAAACGGGTCAAGTACCAAATCGCCTTCGTTGCTGGCGCACTGAATAATCCGTTCCATCAACGCTTCCGGCTTTTGCGTAGGATAACCGATACGTTCTTTTGATGTATTGGCAATACGTTCAATGTCGTCCCATAAATTGTCGAGCAACTCCCCTTGTGCTTCAGACAGGTACTTTTTTAAGCCGTCTTTTCGCGGTCGTCCGTCCTGCTGTAACAGAATTTGCCCCTGACTTAACAATTCTTCTAATTTCTCTTCCGACAAACTCCAACTTCGGTTTGTACCGGGATGGACTCCCCGCCAAACAAATTGCCGGGACTTTCCCGGTGCGGTCAGATTTTCACAGCGATACAAACCTTGTTCATCTTCCTGTTTGTATCGGGACATCTGTTCCGGCGAATAATCCCCTCGCAACAAGTTAAGCGTGTACTTTGCCGACTTGGAATAAAAGAAGATAGAATCTGTGTTTATCCCCAGTCTTTTCGTTATATTTCCTTTTGCGTTTGTCCGTTTCCAAATAATTTCGTTACGAAAATTCCGCTGCTTGAAAATTTTGTCTAAAATATCAACCTTGATATAGTGGCTTGCGTGCCAATCGCAGTGCAGGAATAGCGAGCCGGTCTCTTTGAGAACGCGGTGCATTTGCTCAACCCGCTCTTTGAGCCAGGCGATGTAATGGTCGATACCGCCCGACCAGCGGTCTTTGAAACTGCGGACTTCGCCTTCGTCACCCCAGATGACTTCGTAATTTCTGTTACTGAAAAACGGCGGGTCAAGATAAATCAAATCGACCGATTCGCTGTCCATTCCCCGCATTATTTCGAGGTTATCGCCGAGAATAATTTTATTAGACGCTGTCAGCGGTCGCTGCTGTTTCATCGCGGAATTGATAATGAAAAACCGCTGGCAATTCTAACAGGTTTGACGGCGGTTTGCAATCACCGTGATGCCCCTAATTTCTTTCCTGTTCGCCCTTTTGCCCTATTTTTTCCAGCACGGGACGGACACCCAGCGAGGCGGAGCAAACCCGCGTGCAGTTACCGCAGCCGGTACACAGTACCGCACCGAACTTCTGCGGGTAAATGTTAAACTTGTGTGCGATTCGGTTATACTGCCTCGCCGCCTGATTTTTACGCGGATTATGTCCCGATGCGTGAAGTGTAAATAACGAAAACTGGCACGAGTCCCAATTCTTAACCCGCTTGCCCTTGTCGGCTCCGCCTTCGTCAACAATATCGAAACAATGACACGTCGGACAAATGTAGGTACACGCACCGCAACCGACACACCGCAGCGATGTTTCGTCAAATATCGGGTCGCCGAAATGCGTTTGCAGATATGCGGCAACGCTGTCCTTGTTAAAACGAACCGGCGGCGGCGATGCCGTTTGACCCGTTGTGTCTGCCTCTGTTGTTTGAGCGGCAAATAACGCTTCGCCCTTGTCTGTGAACACACGGACTTCAAATGTACCGGCATCAACCTGCACAAGCATTGCATCGGAACCCGATGACGTATCAGGACTTAAACCAACGCTGCTGCAAAAACAATTTTCGTCCGCCGCAGAACAGGCAAGCGAAATCACGGTTGACTTTTCCCGCCGGTCTTGATAGAACTTGTCCTGAAAATCCCAAGCAAACACTTTGTCGAGTATCGGCAGACTTGCCGCATCGCAGGGTCTAGCACCGATTATTATCTGTTCGGCATTGAGCGGTTGAGCATCTTCAATAATCTGTTCTTTGCCGTTGTGCCGGTATGTACAAATCGTTTCGCAGCGGGGAAAGAAAAATTCCTTGATGGTGTTGGACGGCATTATTGCTGCATTGAGAACGAGTTCCTCTGGTTTTTTAATTTTTGTAAAATACAGTTGTCGGCTGCCTTCGGCGGGACCGGCAACGGTTTTACCTTCGCCAAGGTATTGAGCAACAAGTTGAAGCAGTTTGTCTTTGGTGATAATTCTGGGCATAATGAAAATGTTTCCGGTCTATTAGATTTAATTCCGAACGTCAAAACTCAAAACAATTATAAACCGCCGAGCCGCGAATGACAAGAATAAAATTCGCGGTTCCAAGACAACTCTATGTTAACTCTAACTCGAATGCGGCACCCTGTTTTGTGTTTTTGTAACGAATGTTTCCGCCGAGTATCTGCATTATCCGCCAGACCTTCGGCAGTCCGAAACCCAAACCGCGTCCCGCTTGACGACCGGAATAATACGGGTCAAAAATATACGGCAAAACTTCGTCCGCAATGCCGCCGCCGTCATCGGCAAACGTGAGAGTCCAATGTCCCCCGCCATATACCGAACGCAAAAAAATATCGCCCCGCTTTTCCGCAAGCAGCAAACTTTCACGGGCATTATTGCACAACAACATTACCGCCGTATGCAGCAGCACAGGGTCACTGTAAATATATTCTTCTTTGCCCGCCGGCGTGAATTCAAAGTGCAACGTAATACCGTGTTCGCTCATCAGCGGCGTTTGCTCTTTAATAACTTTTTCCAGTTCTTCACGAAGATGAAACCGCTCCATTTCCGCTTCCGGCGGACGTGCAAAGAACCGGACATCGGCAATCATTTCATAAGCCCGGCGTGTTTGCGTTACAATTATTTCAAGTTGCTGCCGGTGTTCGGGATTCGTTATTTCCCGCAGAAGCAACTGCGCTCTGCCGTTGATAATCGACAACGGATTATTGATTTCGTGACCTGCTCCGGCAGCAAATTCCGCCAGCGCATCCAATATCTGCGGACAATCGGCAATAGATGTTGAACAAAGGTGTGTCGGTTTCATTGGTGCGATAAAAAGGAGGCAGAGCCGGTGCGGTGAGACACCGTAACCTCCGCCTCTTTGTTCTGTATCACTGCATCACAATCGACTGTTTCTCAAAGTCGAAGAGGGCAACTTTGCTCTCACGGTGAGACAGGATACCCATCGACAACGGTGCCTGCACGCGAACCGCCATCGAAATCGGACACATCGGTTGCTGACGGGTTTTCACACATTCAAGCAGATTTTTCCAGAGTTTAGACGTGTCGCCCTGTCCCGCCCAGGGAATCTGAATCTCTTCCTTTCCCTTCGCAAACGGAACGATGCGGATGCCCTTATCATATTCGGCTTTGGAACCCTGAATCATTCCCCATTTGATAATGCCGTCCGTGCCGCGAATCTCTGTATCTTTGTTAACGTGATTGGAGAGCGAATTCGTCATCACCACGGACGGACCGTCTTTGTAGTCGGCAATGATGTTGCACTGGTCAGGCACTTCCCGGTCGTACTGGAATGTCCCGCCGCCGCCGAAAACCCGAACGGGAAAGTCCAAACCGAGAACGCAAAATACCGGCGTGTAAGTATGGACGAGCAAATCGGTAGATGGTCCGCCGGCGTAATCCCAATAGAGCCGCCATTGAAAGAACCGCGAAACTGAATAATCCTGCTTCGGTGCGTGTTCGAGAAAACGTTCCCAATTCAAATCGGGACCCGGTTTCGCATTGGCATCGGGAATGGGCATCCGTTCGCCCCAATCGCCCCGCCGGAAATAACCACATTCGACGTGAACGGGCTTACCGATGATACCGCTTTTAATTAACTCACGGATTTTCGGGTAATTATCGTCAGCCATATGCTGCGTTCCGACCTGAACGAGTTTGCCTTTTTCATTGGCAACTTTTTCGATTTGCTTGGCAACCTCAAACTGCGACCAATGCGTGAGCGGTTTTTCGCAAAAGACATCTTTACCAGCATTGACGGCATCAATCGCCTGATAAGCGTGATGATGGTCGGGCGAGGCGATGCAGACGACATCAACGTTCTTGTCGGCAAGAAGTTCTTCGTGGGCATCGTACATTTTCGTATTGCCGGTTTTTTGTGAAGCGGCAATCAATCGGGGACGATAGACATCGCAGACGGCAACGGGCTGGGCGATACCCTTTTGCTTAAATGAATTGATAATTCCGAGATGCGCACCGCAGCGTCCGCCGGTACCGATGAAACCGATACCGATTCGGTCGTTCGCTCCTTTTGCTTCCTGGGCAACGATGTACGGTGCGGCAGCGGCGGTTACGGCAGCAAGAGCGGATGTCTGCAAAAATTGACGGCGGGAACGTTGAGACATAATACTTTGTATCTTTCGTGTTGGAGTTCTGATGAGGTTTCATTGTCGTCTTTTCAGAAAGAAATAGCAAGGGGGGACTATCATCTGTATCGTTTTTTGTGAACAAGAGGTAGAATGACGTAGTCCTCCTGTTAATCTGTAATCTATTGGGGCGGCAGTGCAGGAGTTTTAACGGCAATATCATCACGGTGAACAGGACGGGTATTTACGGTTTTCCTTCACAAGCGACGGCAGGACGTGTCTATCCCGAAACGGCGCATCCGTACCGCAATCCGTTTCAGCGGGACCGAGACCGCATCGTTCATTGCGCTGCCTTTCGGCGGTTGAGCGGAAAAATGCAAGTCTTTACTGCCGAGTTTGGAAACTATCACCGTACCCGGCTGACGCATACGATTGAAGTTGCCTGTATCGCCCGGACTATCGGCAGAGCATTAGAACTCAACGAGGATTTAATCGAAGCCGCCGCTTATCTGCACGATATTGGACATCCGCCTTTCGGACATACCGGCGAAGATGTGTTAAACCGGCAACTGCTTGACCGCGGCGGTTTTGAACATAATGCCCAGGCACTGCGTATTGCTGAAAAACTGGAACAGCGTTATGCCGGTTTTCCCGGTCTGAATCTGTCGGCGGAAATTCTTGCCGGTCAGCGTTATAAAGCCGATAAAACACAAACGCCGCTCCTTGAGATTCAGGTTACAGATGTTGCCGACAGCATTGCGTATGATACGCACGATGTCGATGATGCAATGGAACTCGGTTTAATTACCGCCGGTCAACTCATTCATACGGCACTGTGGCGGGATACCGCATATCGAGTCCGGCAACTTTGGACAAATCTGGACGATGACGAATTTCGCCGGGCGGTGATTCACCGTTTGCTTGACCGGCAGGTCGGCGATGTTATCGCAACGGCAAAAAAACGTTTGGCGGATATTAAATCATACGCAGAGGCATTGACACTGCCGGTTATCGTTGGAGCAGGTGCTGAACTGGCAGAGCAGAAAGCGGAAATGGAGGCGTTTTTGCTGGCAGAAGTTTATCATCATCCGCGGATAACAGAGCATCGCTGCCGGGTTTCGCTTTGGCTTGAGACCTTGTTTAAGCAATGCGTTGCGGACGGGGACAAATTGCCGGAACGTTATGCGATTGTCCTTCAAAGCGAAGGTGTGGAGCGAGCCGCTGCCGATTATATCGCCGACCAAACCGACCGGTCAGTGAAAGAACAAATCAAGTAAAGCAGAATTTCACTTTTCCAATTCAATGATAAAATATTTTTGGATTATTATCGGCATCGTGTTCATTGGACAATACCTTTCGGGCAGCGGTAGTGCGGAGGAACTCGGACAATTACTGCAAACGCATTTTGCGATATACAACCGTAACCAAGGCGAACTTGAATTGCTCGACGGCAGTAATACGGCAGACATTGACGGGGTCTTGCTTCGCACGGCGGAAAAACGCAATGCAATACGGCAAGCCGTACAGGACAACGTCCGCTTTGAAAATCCGTCGGCACAAACCGTACCGCTCCTTGCCGAACATTACGGTAAAACCGAACAGGCGGCGGCAAAGCGTTCCCTACAGCGTGAACGTATTGACCAAAGCGTTGAGGCATTGCAATCTCTTTTTCAGTTTTCGCAGCAACTTTGCGATGCCGGACAATACGATTGCCGTCTGACGGCAGCGAAACTCCGCTTGCAGGGCATACCGCTGGTACAAGATGTACTGCTGCATCCCAAGACTCGGCATACGCATTACGTTGGAGTGTATGAAATGCTGCGGGTGCAACTTGACCGCTGGACGAAAGATAAAGACATCTGGACGGAATATAAAACCGAATGTCTGCGGGTATATGCACTGACCGATACACCGCAGCAGGACAAGCCGTTTTTCGAGAAGGCGGTGAACGTGATGATTGAATCCTGTTCGCTGCCGTACTACAAGCGGCAGCCGGTTTTGCGGCAGTTAAAAGAACAGGTTCGCAGCGGCACTCCGGCAATCAGCAAGGATTTGCTGAAAGTCATTCCCGATGCAATGGAACAACTGGCACTGGAACGGACGCAGTGTGAAATGCTGTACCTTGGTTTAGGCATCGCATTGCGGAAAGAACAACGTGTTGTTCACACGCAGCCGCCGCTTGTTCCGCTGACCGGAGAAACGTACAGTATCAAACTGATAACCGGCGGTATAATGATAACTTATCCCGGTAACGTCAAGGCGTGTTATGTGCCGTACCGTAAATAGTTTCGCTCATTGCTGCAAGCAACTCTTCGGCTTCGCTCCGCGTGAGTACAGCAGAGTCGTAATGCAGACACAACGTCATTCGGTTTGCATACGTCAATAGACAAACGCCGAGTACGGTTTGCGGACGTATCGGCGGAACCGAACAAACCGATACCAATTCCAGCGAATTGCCGAGTTGCAGCCGTCCGTCAATTTTTTGTAACGGCAAATCAGCAAAAACAATACCGATATTAGAGACCGTCGCCGTTGTCCAGCACTTGTCCCGGCGTATCATTTTCGTAAACGAACCGAACACCCGCCGGTAAATCCGCAAACCGTGTATCAACGCCAACCCCAGCCGGCAGCGTTTTATATGCTGCATTTCCTGGTGAATTCCCTGCCGGAACGCCGGCGTATCCGCTATCCTGTTTGCTTTGCGGTCTAAAAACACCATTGATACAATGTTCGCCGCCGGCATCAGCCGGTCAGCATCCGTGCGGAGATTTGTCGGTACCGCAATACGCAAATAACCCGGCAAGTCCTGCGCTGTGTCTTTTTCTACCCGCTGTTTCATCGCCAAAAAGGCAGCAGTCAGAGCGGCATCATTCAGCGTCAAACCGGCATCTTTCGCTTTGCGGCGGATTTGCTGTGTTTCGTGTTCGTCAAAATAATGACTGACAACAGCCGGAAACGCTGCCG
>JAITQJ010000133.1 GCA_031288955.1 Planctomycetaceae bacterium
GATGTTACCTATCGGGCAATGGTTGCCGAAACCGGCGCAGCATTAGTGAACGATATTAACCGCCTTGATAAAGCCGTTGCCGATATGCAGCGGGATGTCAATCAATCCATAAACGATACTGCCGGAGAAATTAACCGCCTGCTCGGCAAGATTGACGAACTGAATAAGAACATTACGTTAGTCGAAACGAAGAGCGGCAGCCAAGCCGTCGGATTGCGGGACGAGCGGCTCAATGCGCTGTCGGAATTGTCGAATTACATCCAAATCAGTACGAAGGAAAGCAGCGCAACGAAAGGCGTAACTATTTATTGCGGTTCGGACATTCTCCTCACAGACGGTTTCAAAGCCGAAGTCAAAGTCGGGGCGGCAAAAGGTAAAACGGTCGATGATGTGATTGCGGCGCAACTGTGTCTCGGCGATGAAATGTCGCCGCTGGATGTCCGCGGCGGAATCGTTGCCGGCTTGTATTCTGCACACCAAACAATACTCGGCGGATACAGGAATAAACTCAATACCTTTGCCGGTCAGTTAGTTAGTTCGTTTAATGAAATTTATGCTTCGGGACAAGGTTTGAGCGGTTATACAGAATTGAATTCGTTACAGAAAACCGAAAATCCCGATGCGGTCATTGAGGGATTAAAGAACGGCGGGTTTTATATCCAAGTTCATAACACAAAAACCGGTGCGACAACGGAAACCTACATTGAAGTTAAAGCGGACGGCGTACAGAAAGAAGCGGAGACATTAGCCGATTTATTTGTTGCTGCCGGTAAAAACGGGACATCCTATAACGATATTGCCGACGCAATCAATGCTATTGACGGTTTGACGGCAGCGGTCAACAGTGTCGGCGAGTTGGAAATCCGCAGCACCGATGCAAATGTCGAATTTGGTTTTGCCAACGATACCAGCGGCGTTTTATCTGAACTCGGTTTGAACACGTTTTTTACGGGAACGAAAGCCGGTTCGCTGGGCATCAATGAACGTGTTTTAGACAATCCGGCATTATTTGCGGCAAGCCTCGGCGGTGTCGGCAACGATGCGGAAAACGGCGTGATGCTGGCAAATTTGGGCATCACACCGAACTCCAACCTTGCCGGCTATTCGCTGGTCGGACGCTACGATGGAATCATTTCGGAAACGGTACTGGCGGCATCGTCCGTGAAAGCGGCGGCGGCATCGGATATGCTTTACACGGAATCATTACAGGCACAGCGGGATGCCATCAGCGGTGTAAGCATTGACGAGGAAACGATAATGATGATGATGTATCAACGTATGTTCCAAGCCAATTCCCGCATCGTTACAATCGTTGACGAAATGATGGCAACACTGATTGCACTCTAAACAATACGTATTCCCACCGCTTAAATTCGTCTGATGTTAAATTCCGGTGTGCGCCGCTGCTGCCGATACCATTCACGCCACGTCTGTTGGTCAAATTCAAAATTTTCGTTTGTCAATTTACGCAGTGCCGTTAAAACACCCTGATTGGAACTCTCCGTTTTTCCCCGAAAGGTTCTTGTTCCTCGGCTGATGCCGACATTTCCCTGACCAAATGCGTTCATATCAGTGCCTTCTTCACGGGTAAATTGATGTACTGTTACCAACGCATCGATAAGCCTCGCCGCCGCTTCAGTCATATTCAACTCGCCGAGTATCCTCGCCGCCTCGTTGATAACCGGAGGCGGATAAGCCTTCGGCTGCAAGTATGCACAGTACGCTGCCTGAATAACTGCTTTCGCTTCAATATGACGTTTCATACAATCCCGCAGGGTTTCGACGCAGCAGTTCCGCACGGATTCCGTCTCGTCGGGCTTCATTGACCAGCCGGTCAGAAACAGTAACGATGACATATCGCCGCTATTGCCGAGTATTGTATTGCCGAGCGCACGCAGCAAGACGAGTTTTTTTTCGGGACTTTTTTCGCTCTCGACGGCATCCGTCAGGGCTTCGCCGGCAAAGGTCTCGTTGATGTTGAGCAATTCCTTTTCAGCATTGATATTCGGCAGAGACTTTCGCAGTGCTGTAATTTTTTTCTTCCATTTACCGACGGCGGCTTTCTGTTCAGCAAGAATGTTTTCAACTTCGATTTGCTGACTGGTTTTCCATTCGCCTTTATCGCGGACTAATCCCCGGTTTTCTAATTTTTCGCTGCGTAAAATCCAGCCGGATTTTTCTTTGACATAATCGAGAGCCGTTCGGGCAGAGGCATTATCGGTATCAAGTTTAAGAATTTGATTCCAGTGGTATTTGGCTTTTTCCGGTAACTGGTGTCCGCTGCACCAAAGAGCCATTGCTTTGTGTTCTTCGACGGTATTTTTCATTTCCGCCGCTTTTGTTTCATAGAGTTCCTCTTCCTTACGGACTTTGCCGTCAAGCGGCAAGGCGAACACCGATACAAACGATACAAAGAGAATAATCGTTTTCATATTTGATTGAGTTTCACGGCTTTACGGTACACCTGTTTGGTGCAAAGTACAATTATACCTCATCTGTACTCTATATGGCAAGCGCACGAGCGGTTCTGCTCCGCTATCGCAAGATAGCGGTTAAATTCATTCTCCGATGCCCGGCGGATTCGGCGCAAGAAAATCACGCGGACCCCGTGTGGTGTACATCCGCTGCGGCATTTCAGGATATTCCTGCAAATACGCATCGGGGCTCCGCAAGAGGGGATTTCGCAGGGGCAGCGGCAACATATTCTTCTGATGCCGTCCGCGCTCAATGTAAATCGGCGGAGGACAAGCATACGGTACATAAACAATACGCTGCTGTTCGACTACCGCTGCGGCAGGCGGTGCCTCGCTGTACACCGGTGCATACGCAGCCGGCTGGCAACCGGCGGGCATCTGCACGTGCATCGGCTGCTGCGGTCTGCTCGGACGCGGCGAAAAAAGTACGCCGAAAAACGATGTCGGCGGGTCAATCTGCTGCGGCGGACCTTGGCAAAAGGCGGACGAACAAACGGCTGCAGACAAAACGGCAGCGGCAACTATTATTCTTACTGGCTTTTTCATTATACGGAACCCGAAGTAACGTTGGAACACCCCACCGTCTTTCTTTTCGGCACCGGCGGCGGATAAAAAACACGAAAACTCCACAAGCCGGTAAAATTTAACAAATCGTTATGTTTCCTGTCCGGTTATTCCGCCGGTTTCGTTACTCTAAATTAACGTTACCGAACAAGTCTAATATAAGTCTATGCGTTATCACAGGTTAAGTCATCAAAAACAGGCACGGATATTGCGGTGCTTTTGCGGGGACATCAAGGCGTTGTCAAACCCGCTGCCGGAATGTCCGCACCGGCACACCAGACAATAGCGTTCAATATCAGTTTCCGAAATGACGGATTCGCCCAATTACTATGTCTGTCCCCGCCGGTACAACCGAAACCGCGTCCGCCGTCCTCCCGCTGAAACGCCCAAGCCAAAATTTCCGCCTTGCCGCTCCGGTTGCGAACGCTCGGATTACCGCTGTGCGCCCCGTCCGGTCGCTGTCTAACCTTATCCGGCGGCGTTGTAACGAGTATCGCTTGAAGTGCCTGCCGCCGGTTCAGAATGTCCGGCGGTTGGGCAAGAATCTCGTCTGTTCCCGCATTATTGATAAAACGCATATTAAAGTAGAATTCGTCTTCCATTGCGAACGGAGGAACACCGCGGGTTATCGGATGCTCCGGCAAATTCTTGAACTCGGCACGATAACTCGGATTAACCGAATAAAAGAGTTCATACACACCGCCCGTTGCGTTGAGAATAAAAGCAGCAGAGGACGGCAATGCCGGAGGCTTCACTGCATCATTGCCTTGCGTACCGCACAGAGCATAATGCAAAAACACGAAACCTTTGCCGCTGCGGCGCAGTTTTTCTAACCGGTCTTCCAATCCCTGCAAAGGATAACGTCCGCCGCCGTCGCTGTAAACAACAATGACATCGGCATCTTCAAGGGCAAAAGTGTCGCCGGGCTTGGCATTACGGTGAACGGCTGCCGTGATTTTCGGCATTTTCGCTGTCTTATTATCGAACGTTTTTTCCGAAACGTATTGCTCCAAATCCTTCGCCAGCAGTTCGCAGCCGTCGTTGAATTCGTGTATTCCGGCAGCGTGGCTCGGCTGACCGGCGATGAATAATACCCGCAGCGTTTTCTCCGCCGCCGATGAAGTACAGCAAAAGCATAAAAGACAAAAGAATGCCGTTATTCGGTGCATTGCGGTTTTTTAACGGATAGTTGATAATGAAGACACAAATCAAAGCAGAACAATTTTAATTCTCTCTTCATTATCAATTATCCATTCCCTAAATGCAAACACTTTCGGTCGCTTTTTCGGCGATTATATCAGTTCTGGCAGTCGTTTTATGCGGCGTAGTGCTGCGGCGGCTCGCTAGGGTCGGTGCAGAATTGGAACACGGACTCGTCCGCCTTGCCATCGACATACTTTTTCCCTGCCTGATTTTCAAGCGAGTCATTCAAACCGATGCTTTTAACGACCTGCAAAATCTTTGGCTGCCGCCGCTCATCGGCTTTTCGATGACGGCACTGGGTATTATCATCGGACTTGCTGTAACAAAATTACCGTCAAGTTGGACGGGACTTTATAGTCTAAAATCGAAACGGACTTTTGCCGCCTGCATTGCGCTGCTGAATTACGGATACCTGCCGATACCGCTGATTGATGCTTTATTCCCTGACGACAGCCGAATGATGGGAGCGTTGTTTCCAATGTTTCTCGGTGCCGAAACGTCGATGTGGACGCTGATGCTTTTTACGATGCGGGGCGAATGGGACGTAAAAGCATTGCGGAACATTATCAACGGTCCGATTCTTACGATTATCGTTTCCGTCCCGCTTAATGTGCTGTGCCATCATTCGGCAGTGTGCCGGCAATTTTTCGCACCGGTTTTTAATTTTCTGCTTAATGAACGTTACGGACCGGTCAATATGATTGGGACAGCAGCGATACCGGTAGCATTATTGATGATTGGTTTGACGATAAATGAACTGCTTGACGGCGAGGCGGTTCAACAGCGTTTGCGTCAACTTTGGAAGACGGCACTGTGGTCGTGTTTTGTGCGGCTGGTGGTAATGCCGGTGCTGATTATATTGTGTGCAGCCTATTTGCCTTGTACGGCAGAGATTAAACGGGTGATGGTCATTTATGCGGCGATGGCATCAGCGGTTCTTCCGATAGCGCTGTCGAAGTATTACGGCGGCAGCACCGAGACGGCATTTGATACGGTGATGAGCAACACGTTATTAGCTTTGCTAACTTCGCCGCTATGGATTACGGCTGGACTGCATTGGATTGGCGGATGATGCGGATGATATTGTCCGCTTTGAATTCCGCAGAAAAATTATTTGTTGCGGGTGAATCTCATTTGTGTTATACTCAACGGCGGATTTAGTTTGTTGGGTTACAGAGTAGGTCTGTTATGGAAATTGCAACACTTATCGGTGTCATTTCGGCATTTGTTTTGCTGTCCGTCTCTATAGTCATCGCCGGCGGTAATCTGCTCGGTTTCATTGACCCGCCCGCTCTCATTATCATCGGCGGCGGTATCGTTTGCGGCGTTATGATTGCCTTTCCGATGGACGAGTTTATGCGGATGCCGGCGGTGATGAAGAAGATATTTTTTGCCAAAAAACAAGACCCGCTGAAAATCATTCTGGAACTCGTGTCCATTGCGGAAACAGCCCGGCGCGAAGGGCTTTTGGCTCTTGACGGAAAAGTGAACGAGATGGCAGGCGATTCGTTTCTCGCCGGCGGTATCCGAATGATTGTTGACGGAGTGAAACCGGAAACGGTCGAAGCCGTATTGGAGTCAGAAATCGAAGCCGTTACGGCAAGACATAATACCGGTGCGGCAATGATTAGTCAGTTGGGCAAAGCCGCTCCGGTGTTCGGCTTGATTGCGACGCTGATAGGGCTTATTTTGATGCTCGCTCATATGGACCCCGCAACGATTGGACACCACATGTCGGTGGCTTTGACGGGAACGTTGTACGGAGCGACAAGTGCGAACCTGTTTTTTCTGCCCTTTGCCGGAAAACTGCGCTACTACAATCTGCACGAACAGGCGATGATGGAATTAAAAATGATTGGGATACTGGAAATTCAAAAAGGCGAAAGTCCCCGAATGGTGAAGATGCGTCTTCTCACGTGCCTGCCGGAGCGGTTAAGACCGGCGGAACAAGCGGAAAACGGCTAAATGTCCTTTTCAGTAAAACCAAAATTCTAACCGGCTTCATTTTACAATATGAGTAAAAAACGCAAACACGAGGAAGAGGAGGAGGAAGAAGTCGCTCCGTTTTGGATGATTAGTTTCAGCGACTTGATGACGCTGCTTTTGGCGTTCTTTATTATTCTTTTTTCCATCAGCACGATTGAACAAAAGAAGATGACGGAACTGATGGAAGCGATGGGCAGCCGGTATTTGACGCACGGCAGCCGGCACGCCGGAAATAAAGCACCGACTGCCGACCCGAATCTGCCGAAGACCAAGGTATTGAGGGAGCATCCTGACCAGCACCAATCGGACACACTCTCTCCGCCGCCGGACAAGTCAAAAACGATTCAGGATACGGTCATCACGTTCCAATCGGGACACGATGAGTTAGATGATGCCGGTAAGCAGTCGTTGACGCAACTTGCTCAACAGTTACAGGGTCGTCCCTATCCGATACAAGTGGCGGGACACGCGGCGCAAAAAGAAATTGCCGAGTCATCGATTTACCGAAAAACGGATGACCTTGCTTACACGCGGGCTTATAATGTGCGGGATTTTTTGTTGTCGCAGGGCTTGAAGCCGGAGCGGTTTTCGCTGGTGATAATGGGACCATACCAGCCGCTTCAACAGAGTGAGTCCGCTCCTGTAACCAACACTTATGTCGAGGTCAGGGAAGTTACAGACAAAGATTAGGCTGTGCTGACGCTAATTTTTCAAATAAATAGCGATGTTAGCAAGTGTGATGAACGTTTTTTGTTGGGTATTGCTTAATCGTATAGATAGTTGATTATTTAGTTTGAGGCAGAGCAGTTTTACAGACAGATTAATCATTATCTTCGCTTTTGGAATAACACTTCGTTATCCTTTGCAAATGCTTTTCCGGCAGAACAAAATCTTCACAAGCCGACCAATAATCCGAAGCAACTTTGTCTATCTGAATCCCTTGTATCTTGTCCCATAACTTCCGTCCCGTCTCCGCCGAGCGGTCGCCGAAAACAAACGCCATATAATGCTTACCTAATCAGTCAACGGCAATCCATCCCCATCGGTAGTTTTTTTTGACGTAAGTATGTATCTCGCCTAACTCTGCGGTAATAACGGGTTCCCCGCTGACCGGCATTTCAACGGATTGTCCGATTTTTTTTATCCAGTTCAAAACGGTTGTGTGATGAACTTTTAGTATGCGTCCAATGCCGCTAAATCCTACTCCTTTGAGACAGATTTCAAGGGCAGTGTTTGCATTTATATCTTTGCCGTCTTGCCGTCCTTTGACAATTCCGTTTTTGGTATGTTCCTTAACTTCCGCATTTTGGACAATCCATTGCCGCCTCCTATTGATGTCGAAAAAACAATCTACTGTAAGGGACGGTATAGCCGGTTTGTGTCGATTCCGCAATACAAAAACACCTATCGCTATACAAAATTAAGCAATGCCAATTAATTTAATTATTTGACAGCAATGATTTTCACCGGCCCCAACAAACCCGATTCCTGTATAACGGATGCGCGGTTGGCTATTCCCGACAAGTGCAGTTTACGCTCGGCTCCCGGCAACATCTTGTCGCCGATAATCCGGTTTGCCCAGGTATT
>JAITQJ010000192.1 GCA_031288955.1 Planctomycetaceae bacterium
TTCATCTCGTTTTCGTCAACGTTGCCGATTTTTTGCAGCCAACTAAATACCGGCGGTATCTGCCAGGTACGTTCAATTTTCAATGCCGTTTCGGACGGTAATATCCGGCTGACGTTTTCCTCCAAACCGCCGCCGGTGATGTGTGCAATGCCGGTTATGCCTGTGTTCGCTCCAAAACGTTCCAGCAATTCCCGAACACATTTGACGTAAATCCGTGTCGGTGTTAAAAGAACATCGGCAACCGTACCGCCGATTTCAGGAACGTTATCATCAATTTTCAAACCGGCAATATCGAAAACGATTTTCCGCACAAGACTGTATCCGTTGCTGTGCAGTCCTGAAGATTCAATGCCGATGCACACGTCGCCGCTTTGAATCGCTTTGCCGTCGATAATGCGGCTGCGTTCTGCAACGCCGACGCAAAAACCGGCTAAATCGTATTCGCCGCTTTGATACAGACCGGACATAATCGCCGTTTCGCCGCCGATTAAAGCGCAGCCGCTCTGCACGCAGCCGTCGGCAATACCGCTGACGAGTTGTTCGAGCAGTACAGGGTCGTCTTCGGGCATTGCCGCATAGTCGAGGAAAAACAGCGGTTCGGCACCGCAGCAAACGGCATCATTGACAGACATTGCGACCAAATCAATGCCGATGGTTGTGTGCCGGTTCGCAAGACAGGCGATTTTTAGTTTTGTTCCAACACCGTCGGTACAACTGACTAATACGGGGTCGGCATAACCGGCGGTTTTGCTGTTGAGTTGAAACAGTCCGGCAAAGCCGCCGTCGAGACGTAAAACTCTGTCGGAAAAAGTCCGTTGTACAAGTTTTGGGAGTCGGGACATTGATTCGGCATAAACATCAAGGTCAACGCCGGAATCTTTATATGTAACTGTCTGCATAGTGCCATTTTCGGTTCTACGGCGAAGTTTGTCAACACATTCAGGCGGATGCACTTCGGAGCCGCAATCGTAGGATTGCGATTAGCGGTTCACGAATGACTCCAAGGATTATTGCTTTTCTGGTTTGTATTTTACGCAAAAAACGCCTCCCGTCGTGTTCTGACACGCAGATTTTTGTCCCCTCCGCCGAAAAATTTTGCCTTTTTTACGCTTAAAATGGCGGGCTTACAGAAAATTGTAGCGGTATTTTGGTGCGGGGACTTGACAGGCGAAAAAAGAAAATAGAATTTCCCGCACAGTCCTTTGTTTCAACGTTCAATCCGCTCCGCGAAAATTGTCTGTGCGATACCCAACAGAGAGTTAACGGAACATATCTGCCATAGTCACCTAACAAATCTATCATTCCCCCCTACCGATGAGCATCAAGTTAGTTGTTGATAACGAAAAAAATAAGGGACATATCATCGCGATTACCCGAACGCCGTTTATGATTGGACGCGGTGAAGATTGTGAACTCAAATCCAAAAGCAAACAAGTGAGCCGCCGTCATTGTCAGATTCGTTCAGATAACGATGTGTGGACAGTTTCTGATAACGGCAGCCAAAACGGCGTTTTCATTAACAACATACGTATTCAGGGCAGTCAACTGCTTAAAAACGGAGACCGCCTCACCGTTGGACCGCATTGCTTTATCGTACAGTTTAACCGCACACAAGATGTACCGGAAGAATCCCCGTTTGAATTGACATCGTTAAACGATGAGTCGAGCAGTAATTTTCTTGATTCAAGCACAGCACAGGTTGCGCCGACGATAATTAGTAAACCAAAGGCTGCAACGGATAAGTCCGTACAGTTTGAAGTCAAAGTTGACGGACACGTAATTGTTGTTGCACAGAGCAGACTTTTTGAATTGGCACTGGCTGGAAAGATTGCCTCCGATGACTTGGTTTCCGTCGGCGGGCGAAAAGTATTCGCTGATGAAATACAAGGTATCGTCTTCGGAAAGAGTTTGCCGTGGAACACGCATACCGCCGGTGTTGCGTCTCAACAAAATGCGCCGGTAGAGCAGCAAGCCGTTGAACCGTTTAATGCTGACGGACTGCCGTTTGATATGTCCAATGAACCGTTTGTACGGATTGCCCGGAAGGAAAAAACGTCAAATATCGTTTGGAATTTTATTGACCCTTCGTTTAGCCGAATCTATCCGCCGAACAATTACGGACTCGTGATTCACGGTTTGAAGACGGTGTATTATATCGTCATACTGCTCTGTGTTTTAGGGATATTTTCTCTCTGCGTGAATTCAGGAGTCAGACTGTACAACGACCCGCAATGGCAGGAAAAAATAACCGGCTTCGCTGTGTCGCTCGCTTTTACCACCTTCGGCAGTGCCGTTCTCCTCGTTACCGTCCGAGGACTTTTTGAAATGCTGATAATGGCACTGCTCGGCAGCAAACCGGAGGACAGGAACGGATAGAACTATTTTTAATCCTTTTTTGTTACACGTAAAATTTCCTCAACCGAGGTATCACCGGCGATAACTTTGCGCCAGCCGTCCATTCGTAATGTCGCCATTCCTTCCTCAACGGCAGTTTGTTTAATATCCAAGGCTTTTGCCCGCCGTTCGACTAATTCCAGAATTCGGCTTGACGGCGTTAACAATTCGTAAATACCGCTTCTCCCCTGATAGCCGGTTTTTCGGCACTGCGGACAACCAACGGCACGGAAAATTTGCCCGCCGTTTGCTGCCCCGCGTTTCAAAATGCCTTGCAGTGCGGCATTGTCCGCACCTAACAAAGTGTCTTTCGGAAAACCCGCCGGTAATTCGTCCGCTTTTGGAGAGTATGCCTGTTTGCACTGCGGACACAGATTGCGGACAAGCCGCTGCGCTAAAACGGCATCAACACAATGCGACACAAAAAACGGTTCGACTCCCTGCGATAACAGCCGGGCGTAGGCACCGGCAGCATCGTTGGTGTGCATCGTACTAAAAACCAGATGCCCTGTGCCTGCCGCCTGTATTGTTACTTCCGCCGTTTCTAAATCGCGGATTTCCCCGACAAAGACGACATCAGGGTCGTGCCGCAAAAACCGCCGCAGCAGCGTTGGAAAAGTCAGGTTAATTTTTTCATTGATTTGGATTTGTGAAGCCCCCGGCAGACGGTATTCAACCGGGTCTTCGGCAGTGAGTATTTTCACACCGGGTTTGTTAATCGCCGCCAAAGCACTGTAAAGTGTCGTTGTCTTTCCGCTGCCGGTCGGACCGGTAATCAAAATTAAACCGTGCGGCAGGCGAATAATTTCGGAAAACTTTTCATTGACTTCCGGCGACATACCGAGTTTCCGCATCGAAAAGGACGCTGTGCCTTTGTTGAGAATCCGCATCACGATGCCTTCGCCGTAAAGCGTTGGAATTGACGACATACGGACATCGACATCTGTTTCGCCGATTTTCATAGCGAAGCGTCCGTCTTGCGGCAGGCGGCGTTCGGCAATATCAAGTTCCGCCAGCAATTTGAAACGGTTGATAATCTGTTGATGTACTTGCCGAATTTCAGAAGACAGCGGTTGAGGCTGCAAAACACCATCAATGCGAAAACGCAATGAAATTCCCTGTTCATCGATTTCGATATGAATATCGCTTGAACGGGCTTCTATGGCATCGACAATAATGCGATTAACAAGCCGAACAACATCGGATTCTTTAGATTCTTGGGACATTAGACCTGTTCGGTAACTAGATATTTATTTCGCAGTTTAGTATCGCACAGATGAGATTCATTCTCAAGAGGTGTCTTTTTCGTTTGTTGCGGTATCTTTCACTCATAATTTGAACGTTTTAATCTTCGCGTTGATATTTTCTATGACAATCCTTTCGCTCGCTATTTGCCGGATACAAAGTATCCGGCTCTCGTGATTTGTACTCTTTTGTACTCTTTTAGCGTAAAAACGTTGCCCCACCGAGAGCCGGCGGCTGTGCCGCCGTACTTACCGCCGTACTGCCGCACTTCGGAGCCGCAATCGTAAATTGTAATAAAAAAGCCTCTTCCCCGCGTCCGGGAAAGAGGACAGTCCACCGTAAAACCGCTAGCGGTTCACGAATGACTCCTTCGGGATAACGGCACGTTAAGAATTCTGAAACTCATCCAGAAACCGTTTGCGCCGACGGCGCAGTTCGGCTTCATCAGTCCATACCTTCTTCCCAAGAGCGAATGGCAGTGTTTTCCCAATTCAAACCTATGTTCTCCAACGCTTTGGCAAACTGTTCAGGATAATATACTTTCAAACACGCCCTACGGCACGCAGCACTAACCTCTTCGTCATCGCTGTAGGGACCAATGACTGCCAGTATGGCGGCAAGGTTTCTGCGGCTATCCGGCTTTATGTCCACACCATTAGGACCACTGCCGCTAATGACACCGTCAAGGTCGCCGTGATGAAAAAAATTTTGCATTTTTTGTTCATCATCCGACAAACTGCTCTTTACCAAGTCTTCAATGTCGATTTTTTGTCCCGTTGCTTCGATAAGCCGAAGGGTCTCGTCGATAATGGCTGCTAACCTCCGCTGATGGAGTGATTTTTTATTTTCAGGCATTGTCCTTGCTCTTGCTGTAAGGGTTAGAGTTATACATACTACGATGGTAAAAAAAGCAAAACAAGTCTATTGATGTCTGTTATGATATAGGATTTCCCGCGGCGGGGCAAGCGATAGAGGAATGTCGCACTTCGGAGCCGCAATCGTAAAATTGCGATAAAAAAAAGCCTGTTCCCCGCGTTCGGGAAAGAGGACAGTCCACCGTAAAACCGCTAGCGGTTCACGAATGACTCCTTCGGGATTATTGCTGTACAACCCGCCGCTAATCTTTCTACTTGAGCGTAGGCAACTGTTCTGTGAAAAAATTCAACAACGTTTTCGCTATCTCGTCTTGCCGACTTTTTACGTTATCCGGTGTCCAATCTTCGCCACGGTATTTCTTACATATGTCTCGTGCCGAGGCACTTTCCGAATCGCCATACCCTACCCGTAAATCCGCCTTCTTCTTTTTTGCACGGCTCTCCCACTGTTTTTTCTTTGTGCTGAAATAGCCATTGCTAACCTTAATGTTTAACTCTTTCTCGAGCATCACTTTATTACCGAGAGTTTCGGTGAGCTCCTCTTCTACCTCTTTTGTCCACCCTTGATAGCCGATTTCCGACTCGGGATTTTGCGGATAAATGTGTTCAATTTCAAATTCTCCTCCTTTCTCATCTTGTAATACCTTTTCTTGGTCTGGATACTGATAGGCAAGCAGAAGCAGCAAGCCGCGTTGTACTTTACTAGAACCTAATTTAGCCACTTTTTTACTAGCCAATTTCTCCCGCATCTCCGTTTTTTCTATGCCTTGTATATTTGGAATCCATTCCTCTCCGTTTTGAATGACGCAGTAAGCACGGCACATTTCCTGTCTAACTGAATTGAAACTAACCGTCTCGTCCGCCAGCCCTTTGTAAAACAAATAAGCGGTTAAGCGTTTTAGCAAAACGCTTAACTTTTGTTTGAAATTGTCGGCATCCAGATTGTAGTCTTTCAGGAAGAACACAGAGATAACAGCCCGCCAAGTACCATTGGTGTATCCTTTGATAAGAATATGGAAATACTTCCTGATTTCTACGCCCAGTTCAGGAATTTCATTTTCTGAATCATCTTTTCCCGTGTTGACGCTCTTCCAGAAGTCTGCGAGCAAACGTAGTTTATCCATAATGCTGACGGCATCATCCAGCCTTTTGTAGTCCCCGTGTTCCCCTGCATAGAATTCCAATAGATTAGTATCATTCTCTTTCCATACCTCTTTTCTTGTCTTGACGTATGTCTCTGCTTGCAAAACGTACATATAGTAGCGGAATAGAGCATTGATACCGGAAATTGGTCTGTTCCTTTCATCAGATCCCTTAATATTCCCGTCCTCGCAGATTTTGTTCAGAGCTTTCCACTGGTCGATAAATTTGGACCGTTCTTCCAGATTACAATTCTTGTAGAGTTGTGCCTTGAATTTGTCGGCATCCTCCAGCGGCAAACCGCGGTCGTTAAGCGTTGTAAAAATACGCAATGCCGTGTCCGAGTTGTCGCTCCCTATATGCAAAATGACACAGCCTTTGAGTATTGTAATGACAAGCGTGTGCCATTTGTCTGCGATTGGATTATCAGCGGCGTACTCTCTGCACTTTTCCTGAAAGAACTGGTAGTTTGCAGCGTAATTTGACTTGTCTTTCTCACCACACTTACCCGTTTGTAGAATCTTGTGAAAGACATCACGGCGTTCGTCGGTAATCACCTTCGATTCAATATGTATTTTTTCCGTATTTGTGACAAGGCGTGTTACTGGATCTACATCCCAGATACAAGGAGCGATTTGTCCCATCAATCCTTTAACCTCATCTGATTCATCCGTCGATTCGAGCATAGCATAAAACGCACGCAAAAGGAGCAATAACGATGTTGTCCGCTGCTGTCCGTCAATGATTTCAAGGTTTTTTTCCTTGGGGCGGGAACAAGTAACGAATGAACCGAGAAAGTACTCTTCACCTTCTCGCCGATTTTCGGCAAAACGGACAATGTCGTCCCAAAGCGTTTCGCAAAGTTCAGTGTTCCACTTGTATTCCCGCTGGTATTCGGGAATAATCAGTCCGCGTCCTTGCATATCGTCGCCGCCGAACATACTTTTTACGGATTCTTTGTGAACATCAAGTTCTGCCATTGTCTTTGTTCCTACGTAAGGGGTTAATGCAAGTTAAAAAGTAACTTTGCGGGCATTATAACATACGATTTCCCGCCTTCTATCAACTATTTTGGCGAGGTTTCTCGCTGCTGATTATTCTTGCGCCCAACTTTTTATTGTTTCTTCGCCAAAAACTTCTGTCAATGCCGCACGAAATTCCGACCGTAAAATCCAGTCAGTATGTCCGTCTTCATTTCTTTGAACAGAACGAACAAGAACACTAATGTTCATATTTGTCCGCTTATCGTCTGCCTTAGGCAACTTCAAGCCGAATTGCTTGTTCAATTCGTCTATGAACTTTCCCGCAAAGTTGCCAAGCGGGAGATTGTACACGGCACGGTCAGGCAGTCCCGATACGGTCTCGCCCCACGGGTAAAACAATCCATTCTCCTTGAATAGCAGAGCAATGATTTTCTTCGCACTGCCAATGCCATCTTCGCCGAGAACAAGCAACACTTTGGCATATTGCCAAAACGCTATGGGTGCTTTGCCGATGTCATCCAGTTTTGTCTCGAATTCCGAAAATTTGTCAAGGTCTTTGCCTTGCGGAAGGTTTTCAAGTATCAAGGGAAATGCAAGTTTTGCCATTGTCTTTGTTCCTATGTACGCGGTTGGTGTAAGTTAAAAAATAACTTTGCGGGTATTATAACATCCGGTTTCCCGCCTTCTATCAACTATTTTGGCGAGGTTTCCCGCTGCTGATGAGACGGTAGCCTTTTGAACGGACTGTCTCGATTCCAAACGGAAAATTGCCGACACGCAACTCCCGACGGGCTTTGTAAATGCAGTCATCGACTCGTCCGTCCGCTGCGTCTTCGTTACAGCAAACGTCCTGCCGAACGTCCTCTTTCGAGATAAAGGAGTCCTCGCTCTGCGCAAAACTCTGCAAAAGTTGGTACGTCATCGGCGTAAAAGAATACGAAACGCCGCCGTAAATGACAACGTTGTGAGCGAGAAACGACAACGGCAGAGAAACATTCAAAGGAAGAACAGCGGCGGTTTCGAGAACGTCCGCTATTTCACGCAGAAGTTGCGGCAGTGTTCGCGTTGCCAGATAATCGGCTAAAGTCTCCCCGCTGGCTTTTTTTTTTTTCTCTCTCTCTCTCTCTCTCTCTCTCTCTCTCTCTCTCTCTCTGAATTCGCTCATATCGGCATTTTTTACGGCTCACTTTACGAAACATTAGGTTGTGCTGCCCCCTGCGATACCATTTCTCCGTTCAGTATAGCACAGACGAGTTTCGTCCGCAACCGAAACTTAAAACATCAGCGGCTTTTCGGCTGTTATCTGGCCCGTCCCAAAGAAAAAATCGCCCTGCTTGATTTTTTATCTTTTTCACTGCATAATACTGCATAATTACGTATGCTGTTCACATTTGACAAACACAATGCTTAATCTTGCCGACCATATTCGTACGATACCGGATTTTCCCATACCCGGCATACTTTTTTACGATATTACAACGCTTCTGCAAAATCCGCAGGCTTTTTGCGAAACGATTGACCGTCTTGCCGGCGAAATTACCTCCTTCGGAAAAATCAATTATATCGCTGCTCCCGAAGCCCGCGGTTTTATTTTCGGTGCCCCGCTCGCCTATAAACTCGGCGTAGGACTCATTCCTATCCGCAAGCCGGGAAAATTGCCGTTTAAGACCGTATCGAAGTCTTACGAATTGGAATACGGCACAAACACCATTCAAATCAACAGCGATGCGGTCAAAACCGGCGACCGCGTTTTGCTTCTCGATGATTTGCTCGCTACCGGCGGAACGATTGAAGCCTGCCGGCAACTCGTTACCGAACTCGGCGGCGAAGTCGTCGGTGCCGCTTTCGTGATGGAACTCCGCAGCCTCAACGGACGTGAACGAATCAAAAACCCCAACGTAAAATCGCTGCTCGCCTTAAACTAAAAATGAAGCAAACTCCCGGTATTCTTGCTCTTGAAGACGGACGTTGTTTTCGCGGAGTTTCCGTCGGATACGGCGGTCTTTCAACCGGCGAAGTGGTGTTCAACACGTCAATGACCGGCTATCAGGAAATCCTTACGGATATGTCGTACGCCGGTCAAATTGTAACAATGACGGCACCGCTCATCGGTAATACCGGTTTCAATGACGAAGACCACGAATCGCCGGTTCCCCGTGTGCAGGGTTTTCTGATGCGTGAATATGCGCAGCGGGCTTCTAACTGGCGTTCGACCGAAAGTCTCGGTGATTTTTTGAAACGCTATAAAATCGTTGCTCTGTCTGAAATCGATACCCGGTCATTAACGCAGCATATCCGAACACACGGTTTGCAGCGTGCCGTGATTGCTGCCGGTGATTGGAATACCGATGAGTTGATAGCGAAAGCAAACGCTTCGCCGCATTTGGAAGACCTCGACCTCGTTGGACAACTGACCGTTGCAAAGCCAACGCGGTGGACAGAACCGTGTGCCTGGATGACGGATAAAAAGCCGGAGAAGAGGAAAGTTGCCGTTTTTGATTTTGGTGTGAAGCAAAACATTTTGCGTTCATTGGTTTCGCTCGGTGCGGAAGTTACGGTATTTCCGGCAGCGACAACGGCAGAGGAAGTGTTAGCGTTTCAGCCGGACGGTGTGCTGTTATCGAACGGACCCGGCGACCCGGCGCGGCTTGGTAACGTTGTTGCGCAGATTCAAAAACTGCTCGGCAAAGTTCCTGTGTTTGGTATTTGTCTCGGACATCAGTTGCTCGGCAGGGCATTAGGGGCGGCGACGTACAAGATGAAGTTTGGACACCGCGGGGCAAATCAGCCGGTGCTGAATAAAATGACGGGCAAAGTTGAGATAACATCGCAAAATCATAGTTTTTCGCTTGACCCGTCAACGCTGCCGCCGGAGGCAGAAGTAACGCATATCAATCTGAACGACAACACGGTTGAAGGTTTGCGGCACGCCGGTTATCGGGCGTTTTCTGTGCAGTATCATCCTGAAGCCGCCGCTGGTCCGCACGATGCGGGATACCTGTTCGGACAGTTTTTGTATTCAATGCAGCGGGAGTGCCAAACTCCCTAGATGATGCGGCATTGCAGTAATCCTGTCAGAGACGGTATATTGGTAAAATAGACTTGTTCGGTAACTGCCGGCGTTTGATTTTGTTAGATTTACGCAGTTTGCCCAACTTTTTGTTACCGAACAAGTCTAATGCTGTTTCAATTCTTCCGATTCAACATTCGTTTCGTCTTCGGTCACGTCTTTTTGAGTAACGAAATGGGCAAAAGTAGTCCGTTTGGCTCGCTGGAAATACTTGAAATGCGCATATAATCCGCAGAATATCAGCGCAGCCAGTACCAAGCCCCAAAGGAGGAAATCAAGTATCATTATCTACCCTTTCTCTATAAACCGGTCATTTGTCCGCGCGGCTCAATCAATTTAGAACGCAAGAAAATGCAGCAAAGAAAAGGATGCCACGTTGCTCCCAGCAGAGTTCCTTCTCCGCACAACCAGAGAGCCGTACACAAAACGAACGGCAGTGCAGGCAACATAGCCGCACTGAAACTCCGCAAGCCATACGCATGGCATCCCCTAAAGGATGCACATGTTCCGTATGGTTTTTCACCGTTTCCAACCGGCAAGCCGGGCTGTGCTTGGAACAATGAGAGCAAAACCTGCGTCTGATTCAAACTTTCAAAGATATTCTATGTCAAATTGCAAAATAATACAATGAGGTTTCTCTCAAGACCACAAACTATCGTTTGTCTCTTATTCGTACTCCTCGTACTCCTCGTACTCCTCGTATTCCTCGTACTCTTCGTCTGCATCGCGAACTAATCTGATACCGTCGCCGTAGTCCTCGCTGCCGGCGATTTCGTCCGCATCGTATTGAACCAGATTTTTACCGTCATTCGGTAACTCCAACAGGAACCGGCTGTATATTGCCGAACCGCCGAACGAGCCGCGAAAGTCCCGCCGGTCTGCCCTGCTAATGCGAAGTTCCTCCGCCGCCCGCGTAATGCCGACGAAAAATAACCGCCGCTCCTCTTCCAGTTGCTTCGCCTCGTGCAGCGACCGGTCGTGCGGCAGTATCCCTTCCTCCAGCGCAATAATATACACAACCGGATACTCCAGTCCCTTCGCTGCGTGCAGCGTCATCAACGACACCTTATCGGTGTCATTGTCCAGCGAATCCGTATCGCTGACCAAAGCCGCCTGTTCCAGAAATTCCTGTAACGCTCCCGCAGTGCCGGTCGGCGGTATCAACGGCTGTGATAACGAATCTGCTGCTAACTCGTGTGTTACCGCATCGAACTCCCGCGCTGCGGTCAGCAATTCGTCAATGTTTTCGAGCCGCTCCCGGTCTTCCTCTAATTCCGAATCAATGTACTGCTTGCGGTATCCCGTTTCCGCCAGCACCAATTCAATCAGTGATTCAACGGGATAATCCTGCCGGGCAGCCTCTGCTATTTTGTCAATCATCTCCGCAAATTGCAAAATCGCTTTCCGTGTTTTCGCCGCAATGCCGGAAAAATTGTTGATGTTCCGGGCAACTTCCAACACATCGGCACCGAATTCAGCAGCCCTGGCGGTTATTTTCTGCACCGTTGTTTTGCCGATACCCCGTGCCGGTTCGTTAATAACACGTATCAGCGAAACGGTATCCGACGGATTGTACACAAGCCGCAGGTACGCTAACACGTCCTTGACTTCCTTGCGGTTAAAAAACTCAACGCCGCGCACTAAATAGAACGGTACCGACCGGCTCCGCAAGGCGATTTCGATATTTCGGGACAACGCATTCATACGGTACAAAACAGCGTAATCGCCGGGCTTACGGACACCGGCAGCGATTTCTGCGGCTATCTCATCGGCAATCATATCCGCTTCTTTCCGCTGGTCATTGCAGCGGACAAGCCGAACGGGTACGCCGCCCGGCTTGCTGGTGAACAGTTTCTTTTCCTTGCGGTAAACGTTATTGGCTATCAAAGAATCTGCCGCCGCAAGAATCGATGCCGTTGAACGGTAGTTTTCTTCAAGACGAATGACTTTCGCATCAGGATAATCTTTTTCAAAGGTCAAAATGTTATTGATGTCCGCTCCCCGCCAGCCGTAAATTGACTGGTCGGGGTCGCCGGTTACCGCAAGATTTTGATAGTCCAGAGACAAGGCTCTGGCGATAACATACTGCACGGAGTTGGTATCCTGATATTCGTCAACAAGAACGTAACGAAAATGGTTATCAAGCACTGAACGGATATCGGGCTTGTCTTTGAGTAAAACGGCAGTATGCAGCAATAAATCGTCAAAATCAGCGGCATTGGCGCGGCGGAGAGCATTCTGATACAACGGATAAATTTCCTGCACGCATCGTCCGACAGTGCTGTTGGGATTGGCAGTGTAATCATCCGGCAGTGTCAGATTATTTTTCGCTTTACTAATCATCGCAGCAACCTGCTGCGGTTTGACATCGCCGGGAAAAGGATGTGTTTCGCCGATGTTTTTAATCAGTGCTAAACTTTCATCGGTATCGTAAATCGTGAAGTTTTCCTGCAATCCTGCTTCGGTACAATAGCGGTGTAAAAGACGTGCGCAAAACTTATGAAAGGTGCTTATCCAGACGTATTTATCGGGGGCGAGAACGGCGAGCCGCTTCTTCATTTCCCCGGCGGCTTTGTTCGTAAACGTTAAAGCAGCGATTTGACTTGGATACACCCCTTGATGCAGCAAGGCGGCGATGCGGTGTGTTACGACACGTGTTTTTCCGCTGCCCGGACCGGCAAGGACAAGCAACGGTCCGTCTTTAACCAGAACGGCTTCCCGTTGTGCAGCATTGAGACCTTCGAGAAGGTGTGAAGGAACGGTATTTTTCATTGCACTCAATATAATGTATCACAGCCGGCGGGATAAAACAATGCTTCTTGAATAATCCTGTTGCTCCGTTTCACAAAACTCCTTGACAAAAAATCATAGTCTATGTAGAATCAAACTTTGATTTGTGGTAATTGACTAAAGTTTTTGCCGGATAATTTTCAAAGACCAAGATGCGAGTTCGACTGATGTTAACGTTGACGTTAATAGAGTTACCGAACAAGTCTGTTCAATGCAGCGGGAGTGCCAAACTCCCTAGATGATGCGGCGGTGCAGTAATCCTGTCAGAGACGGTATATTAGTAAAATATATCTGAATTATTCCGAGTCTATGTATGATGTAATCGTTGTCGGTGCGGGGCATTGCGGAACGGAAGCGGCTCTCGCTGCCAGCCGTATCGGGGCGAAAACCGTTCTTTTAACCAGTAATCTCGATACCGTCGCCCAAATGAGTTGCAATCCCGCCATCGGCGGAGTTGGAAAAGGACACTTCGTACGCGAAATTGATGCCCTCGGCGGTATGATGGCAAAAGCCATTGACGCAACCGGCATCCAGTTCCGTATGCTCAATCGCCGAAAAGGACCCGCAATGCAAGGTCCACGCGCCCAAGCCGATAAGAAAGCGTATCAGGTATTCATCAAGCAAACGCTTGAAAATCAGCCTAATCTGCAACTCCGGCAGGAAACCGTTGTCGGCATACTCATCAACAACCGCCGTCAGGTTACCGGCGTTCAACTTGATGACGGAAGCATCATCAATGCCTCGGCGGTTGTATTGTCGTGCGGCACTTTTCTCAACGGCTTGATACATTTCGGCAGCCGGCAAGTACCCGGCGGACGCGCTGCCGAACCCGCCGCTTTCGGTATCAGTGATTCGCTGCTATCATTAGGTATCGAAATGAAACGTTTCAAAACCGGCACACCGCCGCGCATCAATGCCCGAAGTATTGATTATACACAATTAACTCTGCACTGCGGCGATGACGAACCAGAACCGTTCTCGTTTATGAACGATTCACTGCCCCCGATGGAACAAATCCCGTGCTGGATTGCATACACCAATCCGGCATTGCACGGACTCATTGAGCAGCATTTGAAAGAGGCACCGTCTTACAGCGGACAGATTCAATCAACGGGTCCGAGATATTGTCCGTCGATTGAAACGAAAATCGACCGTTTTGCCGATAAAGACCGGCATCAGTTATTTCTCGAACCGGAGGGACGCAGCACAAATGAAGTTTATATCAACGGCTTTTCGACCAGTTTCGGCAGGAACATTCAGGATACGATGATTCGGATGATTGCCGGTTTGGAAAAGGCGGAGATAATGCGTTATGCTTATGCGATTGAATACGATTATGCACCGCCGCATCAACTGCAAGCAACGCTGGAAACGAAGGCTGCCGAAGGTTTGTATTTGGCGGGACAGTTAAACGGCACGACAGGTTATGAAGAAGCGGCAATGCTCGGTTTGACCGCAGGGGCAAATGCGGCATTGAAAATTGCCGGTAAAGCACCGTTGATTTTTCGCCGCGACCAAGCGTATGCCGGTGTGATGATTGACGATTTAGTAACACAGGGAACGGACGAACCGTACCGAATGTTCACGAGCCGGGCGGAGTACCGCCTGCTCTTGCGGCACGACAATGCCGACCGGCGTTTAACGGCAATCGGTTATGAAATGGGTTTGGTTGACGGTGAACGTTATCATCGGCTAAAAACAAAGTTGAATGAAATTGAGTCGGGCAAGCAAATTTTGTCGGCGGCGCACGATGCACACGGCAGTATGCTGAAATATCTTGCGAGACCGGAGACAACTTGGGAACAGGTTGTTGAGCGTGTTCCGGCGGTATCGGGTATATCGAAACGTGCGGCGGAACAGATTGACATCGACACGAAATACGAAGGCTATATTAAGCGTCAGGAGTTGGACATTGAGCGGAACAGCAAATTGGAGTCGATGCGGATACCGGCGGACATTGATTATTCGTCGGTACCGCATTTGCGCAGCGAGGCACAGGAACGTTTGGAACGTGTCCGACCGCTGGATTTGTCGCAGGCGAGCCGGATTCCGGCATTGCGTCCTGCCGACCTCGCCGTTCTGACTGTGTATTTGGGACGAAAGTAAAATAAAACGTGTTTCAAATCGTTGCCGCTCTCTGATGATACCTATAACTTAAAGTTAAACGTTTCATTAAATATCAGCCACGCACGCATCGCCAAGGTCTTTGCTTTGACGTGAATCTTCGCAACGCCGGTCATTCCGACCCGTACCGTCAAATCAGGATTATCAAGAAGCATCCGCACCCGATACGAGGCACTGTTCGGCTGTTCGGTACCGTCCCGCTGCGTTGTCGTCGGAATCTCGCCTCCGGCACGGGTCGAAAGTTGTACGTCCAGCGACTCTATCGCCTGCTTTTCGATTTCACTGATTTCACCGCGGAACGTCCTGGCGGGAAACTTGTGCAGTTTCAACTCGACAATCTGTCCCGATTCCAAAAAGCCCGTCTTCGATTGGTCAACAACTATCACCGCTTCCAGATACTTCGGGTCGCCGATACTGCAAAACTGTGTGCCGGGTTCAAGTGTTGCCTCCAGATTATACGCTTCCAGCGGCGCACCCCACCACGATGGTAATTGGTCATCCGGCGGTGCCTGATACGGCTTCCACGGCGGAGAAACAACCGTACCGTCAAGCGGAGCCTTTAACGTTAAGTATTCGTAATCAAGTTCCTTGTTCGTCAGCAATTCTTTTGCCGCTGCCAGCGACTGCGTAACCGGTCCCATCTGCAAAGCCGCATCTGCCCGGTACTTCCGCATCATATCAAGCGATGCCAGTTTTTTTTCGAGTTCTTTCACCTTGCCTTTCGCATCGGCAAGAGCATACAATAACGGCTGATTTTCAAGGATACCGAGAACATCGCCCCGCTGAACATATTGTCCCGGTACGACGCGGATTTCCTTTAACCGGCAGCCGCCTTTGATGTCCGGCACGTAAACCTGCTGCGAATTCGATGCCCGCAATTCCATTACTGCCGGAGCAATAACCCAATACGGCAGCGGAAAAAACAGAAGAAACGCAATCAAGCCGATAAACAGCGACAGCGATAAATAAAAACGTCCTCTTTTCACTTTGTAAATCCTTCCCGGTACCCAAAAAAACTTGCCGACTTTGATAAGCGGCATTACAAACAGACTGAACAGCGACATTGCTGCAATGATTTGCCCGATGATGCGGACATCATAATACTTGAAAAGCGAATAAATGAAAAACAAAATTGATGCCATCACAACCCAGCGGTACATAAAAGCAGACACCGAAAACAGAGCGAACAAAACCTGATTCCGCTGCGGTAAAAACGGGTCGGGCTGCTGTTCCATACCGAGAAACCATTGCGAACATTTCCGCGCCAGCACTTTCGTTGCCTTTTGCCGGAGGTTGGGGATTTCGAGATAATCCGCCAGCATATAATAGCCGTCGTAGCGCAAAAGCGGATTAGCATTAAACAGAATCGTCGTAACCGACGATACGAACATAACGTTTAGTGCCAGATAATTCAGCAGCCCCGGTTCGGAAAACCACCAAATGAACGTACACACCGAAGCGAGCATACATTCGGCGTACATACCGGCGGCGGCAATAGCAATGCGGTGCCACTTATTCGGCAGCAGCCAGGAGTCGGAAACGTTGACATAAAGGCACGGTGACAGGACGAGAATCATTACGCCCATCTCGTGACATTCGCCGCGAAAATGCTTTGCCGTGAGACCGTGTCCGAACTCGTGAAAGACCTTCGTTCCAGCGAGGACGGCACTCAAACACAGCAGATTAACGGGACTGAAAAACGTATAGAACTCCGGCAGTTTGCTTCGGAAAGTATCGAAGTTAACGATAACGAGTGAGGCGGCGGACATTCCGAGAATGAGGCACAGAAAAACGGTCAGAGGATGAAAAAACCAGGCGGCGAACGGATACATAAAATCCAGAAGGCGGTCGGGGTCGAAGCCTTTGAACTTGATAGCAAGCACGTTCGTGAATTTTTGTAACAACTCTTTGCGGAAACGTTTGTACCGCCGTTTTAATAGTTCGGGACCCTGATTAGGTGTTGCCGCGACGACGAGTCCGCTTTGGTGAAGTTGTCCGATGAAATGATGTAAATCTTCGAGAGTAATTTTTTGCGGCGGAAAATCCTTTTCAAATTGTTTTTTAATATCGTCGAGGCTGTGCTTTCCGTCGAAGAGTTTGAGAATGGCATATTCTTCGTCCTGGAGCCGGTAGAATTTGGTACCGATAGGTTCTTTGAGAACCCAATACGAGCGACCGAGATAGTATTGCCGTTTAGCGGACAGGTCGGGACGTACCTTTATTGGTAATTTCCGGGCGGAACTGGAAACGAGAGCGTCGGTATTGGTGAACATCGGATATGATTATACCCTGAACACTGCCAGATAGGAATAACCGAGCGGTGTGTTTCATTAGACCTATTCCATAACATATACCGCCAATTCCCTGTCGAGTATAGTACCAGACGAGTTTTGTCCGCAAGAGCGTGGAGCGTATGCCCCCGATATATCCAAAAAACGAAAAACAAAAACTTTCCCCTTGACATTTGTTCGTTTATGCGGTAGAATAATTTTAGAAAATATGGTACATTGCCATATTGTAACCCCACTTTTTGAAAGGAGAACTGCTATGTTCACACAATGTTTACCGCAGCGTAATGCTGCAAAACCGACCTCTCTAGAGAGCGCGAATCAGAGAGAGAGAGAGAGAGAGAGAGAAATCTGGTAGAATCGGCTTCACGTTAGTCGAACTTCTCGTCGTCATTGCCATCATCGGCATACTTGTTGCCCTACTCTTGCCTGCTGTTCAGGCTG
>JAITQJ010000200.1 GCA_031288955.1 Planctomycetaceae bacterium
GCCAAAGCCGTTGCTCCAACCGTCGTTGGTGTTCACACCGTCGGGATTTTTCACGACAATTTGGCTGTCGATGTCGGAAGCGGCGTTATCGTTGATGCTGCCGGTTATATTTTGACGAACTATCACGTTATTGCTAATGCCGCACAGATTCAAATCCGTCTCAACGACGGACGGGACTTCCCCGCCGAACTGTTAGGACAAGACCGCATCACCGACCTTGCTGTCCTGAAAATTAAGGCGGATAAACTGCCGAGTGCTGTTTGGGGCGACTCAACGAAAGTCGAAGCCGGCGAACTCGCCGTTGCTATCGGCTGTCCGTATGATTTGCAGGCAACGGTAACGAGCGGCATTATCAGTGCAACGGAACGTTATAATCCGCTGCCTGACCAGCGGGGACGTTTGCCCCGAATGCAGGAGTTTTTGCAGACGGATGCGGCAATCAATCCGGGCAGCAGCGGCGGTGCGCTGGTTAACATTCAGGGCGAACTCATCGGCATCAATACGATGATTTATTCTGAAACGGGCGGCAGCCTCGGCATCGGTTTTGCAATACCGTCTCTGATGGCGAAAAAAGTTTGCGAAGAAATCATCAAGAACGGCAAGATGCTGCACGGCTGGCTGGGCATCGAAATGGAACTCGTCAGCAAATTTGACGCTGAACAGATGCAGCCGCTTAACACCGGTACCGACGAAGCAGGCAGCAAACCGAAGGGAGCCGTCATTAGAAATTTCCATTTGAATTCGCCGGCGAAAGAAGCCGGTTTGGAAATCGGCGATATTATTTTGCGATGGGGAGACAAAGAAGTAAACGACCCGCTGCATTTGTCGCATCTGGTAATTCTGTCGAGTCCGGGAACGAAAGTACCGCTTGAAATCTTCCGTAATAAAAGCAAGATAACTGTCGAAGTTACGCTTGGTACAAGACCGGTCAACCGTACTGATTAAACATTGTTTTCCCGTATCGTTATAGTTGGAGTCGGACTCATCGGCGGGTCTATCGGGCTTGCCGCCAAAGCACGGCACGTGTCCCCGTGTGTTGTTGGTATTGATACCAATAGCGAAAATCTGCGTCTTGCAAAGCAAATCGGGGCTATTGATTTATCTGCCGAAGATTTAGAAACCGGCATCAACTTAACCGGCGGCGAAAATATCCCGCTCCGTGACGAGGGTGAAGACCGCGGTGCTTTTATACCGTCATCGCTGCCGGGTGCCGAATTGGTTATTGTTTCCGTTCCCGTCTCGCATATTGCCGATTATGTTCTGCGAAGTGCCGAAGTTGTCAAAACCGGTATCAATTACCGCAACGTCCTGATTACCGATACAGGAAGCACGAAAGAATCAATCTGTGCGCAGTTGGCAAACAAAACATTAGCAAACGGCTGCCGGTTCATCGGTTCGCATCCGATTGCCGGTAAAGAGAAACACGGGGCGGCAAATGCGGATGCAAATCTTTTTGAAAATAAACTGACGGTGGTAACGCCGCCTGTTTCGGCGCGGGACAGAGACATTGGGGCATTGATTCGGTTCTGGCAATCGCTCGGTGCTTTGGTTGCGAATATGTCTCCGGCAGAACACGACCGGACGCTGGCGCGGACGAGTCATTTACCGCATTTATTGAGTGCCTTATTAGCAGACCGTTTGCAGTTGCAGGACGCAAAATACACGGGGACGGGCTACCGGAGTACGACGCGTTTGGCATCGGGTTTGCCGGAGGTTTGGCAGGATATTATCTCGAACAACAAGGAAGCGATATTAGAAGCGGTACGGGATTTTGAGAGAGCGTTGCAGCATTTGCGGGAGCGTATTGAAGCCCAGGATTGGCACGCCGTTGCCCGGTTTCTAGAACACGCAAAACAAAACCGCGATGCGTTGGAATAATCACCGCAGAAGAAATCCTGAATGAATAATGATGAAGAATACGCAAATGGATACCGATGCCGTTTTTCAACTCTATGATGCCGATTTGCACGAACTCGGTATGCGGGCAGATGAAGTCCGCAGACAGCGGCACGGAGATAAGGCGTATTACGTTGTCAATGCGCATATTAATCCGACAAACGTGTGCCGCATCGGTTGTCCTTTGTGTGCCTTTGCCTGCAAGCCGGATGATAAAAATGCGTATGTTTTAGAAATTGACGAAATACTGTCCCGGGCGCAAAATGCGGCAGATTTCGGCGCAACGCAACTGCATCTCGTAAGCAGTGTGCATCCCGACAAGCCGTATTCCTGGTATCGGGACATTATGGCGGCAGTTCATTCGGCATTTCCGCAATTCAAACTGAAGGCTTGGACGGCAGTTGAAATTTTTGCTTTTGCCGAAAGTACCGCGATGAGTATTGAACAAATTTTGCGGGACTTGCAAAGTGTCGGGCTTGTTTCAATGCCGGGCGGAGGAGCGGAAATTTTCGATGCCGCAGTCCGTAAAAAAATTGCCCCGCACAAAATTCCCGTCGAAAAATGGCTCGAAGTGCATCGGACAGCCCATAAACTCGGTATTCCAACGAATGCCACGATGCTTTTTGGACATCTGGAAACACGGCGGCAGCGGATTGAACATCTATTGCAACTGCGGGAGTTGCAGGAGGAAACACGCGGTTTCGATTGTTTCGTGCCTCTCGTATTTCATCCGCAAAATACGCAAATTGATGTTCAGGCGGCTGCGGCGAACGAAATCCTGAAAACGATTGCCGTCAGCCGTTTGATACTGGACAATTTTGAACATATTAAGACGTACTGGGTAACATTAGGGGAATCGTTAGCACAGATAGCGTTGTCTTATGGAGCGGACGATTTTGACGGAACGGTATTTGAGGAGCGGATACATCACGAAGCCGGTTCTTCTGCCCCGAAAGGTTTAACGGAAAAGCGAATCTGCGAACTCATCACCGGCGCAAAACGCATACCGGTAAGAATGAAATAGGATCTGGCATAGATAACATCAATGCGAAGATTAAAACGTTCAAAATAATGAGTGAAAGATACCGCAACAGACGAAAAAGACACCTGTTGAGAATGAATCTCATCTGTGCTATACTGAACTGCAGAGTGAAAATTTAGTTACCGAACAAGGCTAATAAAGAGTGAAAAGTGAAGAAATTTTGTCTAACAGCAGTGAAAGCGGTTCTGTAACGGGTGCATCCCCTTCTTCGTCCTTTCCGCATCACCTCTCTATGAAGGGGGCGTTGCGGAAAGCGGTGCGGTGTCTGCCGACAGAGAATGTTCCCGTTTGGCTTATGCGTCAAGCCGGACGGTATATGTCCGAATATCAGCAAGTACGCGCTAAAGTATCATTTCTCGACTTATGCAAAACGCCGGAACTCGCTGCCGAAGTGATGATTACCGCCGTCAATAAAATCAATGCCGATGCTGCCATTCTCTTTTCGGATATTCTGCTGATTCTCGAACCGCTGGGATTTGAAATCGCCTTTCCAGACACCGGCGGTCCGCAAATTCTCAATCCGATTAAGGACGCAAACGATGTCCAGCGGGTTCGGGAATTGCAAAGCGTTGAGCCGCTGCAATATGTTATGGATGCCGTCAAATGTACCCGCGAAAATCTGGACGAGAGCAAACCGCTCATCGGCTTTTCCGGTGCGCCGTTCACGCTGGCTTCTTACGTCATTGAACACAACGCTTCGGGGTATCACAAATTTAATACCGTCAAAGCGTTTATGCACCTGTATCCGGCTGAATGGGATTTGTTGATGACGAAACTGGCAGTATCGGCAGCGCGTTATTTGAACGGACAAATCCGTGCCGGTGCGGAAATTATTCAGATTTTTGACAGTTGGGCCGGCTGCGTTTCACAGGAAGATTACCGCAAGTACGTTTTTCCTTATTCCAAGATGCTTATTGACTTGGTTGTGCCGGGTGCGCCGGTGATTCATTTTGCTCCCGGTAATCCGATGCTTTTGCCGCTGGTAAGCGAGGCGGGCGGCAATGTTATCGGGGCAGATTGGCGGGTATCGATTCGGCAGGCTTGGGATTTAGCCGGCAAGCACCGGGCAATACAAGGCAATCTTGACCCGGCGATACTGCTGACAGACAAAGATACAATACGCCGTCACGTGCTGCATATTTTACGGTTGGTAGAAAGACAGCCGGGCTTCATATTCAATCTCGGTCACGGCGTTCTTCCGCAAACGCCGGTAGAAAACGTCATCGCCCTAATCGATATGGTACACGAATTGGGGCGGGTTATTTAACAGGTGTTATGGTTGCCGTTCAAATAAAAACAGTAAAGTTACAAAAACCATTAAAAAGTTAACAAGCGAAGAGCAGAACAATCCCCTTTATGCTCTGGCGATGTCCATCACCCAGGCTTCGACAATAACGGGAATGTTGGCGTTGCTTGCCAAATGTTCAAGCGCATCAAGCGTCCGCCCCAAACGCTTCGCCGGCAGTTCCGCCGCTACTGCCGTCTTCATTTGGTTACGGAAAAATTCGCTTGCTATTTGTAACAATAATCGCAGCCGCGGACGGCGAAACTCCGTTTCTGTGCCTTTCGCATCAATATAATTGTTCATCTGGACGGCAAATTGCACCGCATCAAAATGCTTTGCCGAAAATGCTTTCTTCACACTGTCCCGCAACTGTTCAATCCCGCCGTCAATCAATTCCAATGCCCGCTCTATGCTTCCGCCGGATTGCTCTGCTAATGTTTGCGCTGCTTCCGGCGATAAAACTATTTGATGCTTAAGAAGCAGTGCCGCCACTACATCCGCCGGCAACGGAGCAAAACGGATTATTTGGCAGCGGCTGCGTATCGTCGGCAGTTGCTTGGCAGTCGAAGTACCGAGAAGAATCAACACCGAATCACTCGGCGGTTCTTCCAACGTCTTCAGTAAAGCGTTGGCGGCAAATTCGTTGAAATAATCGGCATCATCAATGACCGCAACTTTACGGTGTCCGAGAAAAGCCGTTCGGGAAATGTCGAAAATCAGTCCCTTTTTACCGCGGTGTTCTTTCTCGCCGACAATCAAGTCAAGCGAAAAATCCGAACTATTCGCCGGTTTTGCCGCATAAAACAAATCAAGATGCGGCGGAATAAATTTCTTCGTGTCAAAATCCCAATCGGTAACGTTGGGCATTCCGCTGAACAATTTACAGGAACTGCACGTTCGGCAAGGAGTGAGGTCAGTTGTCGTATGACACAATAACGCTTGAGCAAGAGCGAACGCAAAACGCCGTTTTCCGATACCGGGCGGACCAATAAACAACAGCGACCCGTTAAGCCGTCCGCGTTGAAACGACCGAATAAATTGTTGAACAACCTTATCGTGTCCTAGTATGTTCTGCCAAGCCATATTGCATTTCACCGCAAATAATGAATAATTGCGGACGTTCATTGTCCATTATTTGTCATTCCTTTTCAATACTATGCAGATGCCGAAAGTATTTTTGTTTGCCGTCATCATTGCGGCGTTTTTTGCTTCGGCGGTCAGTGCCGGTACGTATTATATTTCACCGGCAGGCAGCGATACTGCCGGTCTCGGAAACGAAGAGAAGCCGTGGCGGTCGCTGACCAAAGCGATTATAAGCGTTCCCGATGACGGTTCCGTCATCATCGTCAAGGACGGTCTTTACGCCGGTTTTATGATGCCGCACCGTGCTTTCTCGAGACCTTGCACCGTCAAAGCCGAACATCCGCATCAAGCCCGATTTACCGGCAGAGAAGGCGGAAACAAAGTGATGTATCTTGATGCGCTGTCGAAAGTGATATTTGACGGACTGCATATTTTCGGCAACGGCTCGGAAAAAGGCGAATATCTTATTCAAATCGCCGACAAAACAACACATCATCTGATATTTCAGAATTGTATCATACACGATTCGTACAAAAACGATTTAATCAAGGTCAATAATTTTGCAAGCAAGATACGTTTTACTAATTGTATTTTTTTTAATCCGAACAATCACGGCGGCGATGAACATTTCGACATCAACACGGTAAAAGACATCATCATCGAAGACAGTATTTTCTTTAACGATTATGCCGGCAGCGGAAGACCGGAGCAAAATCAAAGTCATTCGTTTATCGTTATCAAAAATTCCGGCAATACGCCGAATGTTACGCAGTACATTACATTTCGTCGCAACATTTTTCTGAATTGGTCAGGATTAGCCCACCAGGCATATATTTTGTTGGGCGAAGACGATAAAGATTTTTTTCAGGCAACGGACGTGCTGCTTGAAAATAACCTTTTTCTGCATAATCATACGGTACGAACGGTCGGTACGTTTATGTTCAAGGGCGGCATCCGCAACGCAACTGTTCGCGCTAATACGGTAACCGGTGAACCGTTCCGGGTATCTGCGGGAGCGTTTTCAGCGTATGCAGCGGTATTTTGGCGTTTGGGACCGAACCCGCCGCAAGAGAACATTCTTTTTACGAACAACATTTTCAGCAATAATGCCGGTTCGTCTTTGCGGTTTTCGGCGGGAAAAAAAGAATTTTTCGTTGACGGCGGTTTCAAGGCGGTCAATAACGTGTATTGGAACGGCGGCAAACCTGTTACGGCAACACCAGAAGACGTGTTTGTCCCGAAAAACGACCTGTCGGCGATTTTAACGTCGCCGAAATTACCGGATGTGCCGAAAAAATTGCCGCTGCCCCGATTGGAAAACGTTGCCGAAGGCGAAGCATTTTCGGTTCGGAAAGCCTTTGAATCATTTGTCAAAGAGTACGCCGTCCCTGCCTCCGGTAGTTCCGCCGTCGGCAAGGCTGTTCCTAAAGATATGCCTGATGACGATATACTCGGCAAAAAACGCAGTAAAACGAATCCCGACATCGGTTGTTACGAAACGGAAAAATAACGGCAAGTTTTTGTGTAGTGTTTTAGAGGGTGTCCGCAGCGGCAAATGCCGCGCTGCAATTTTCGGTTTCCCAGAATTTGACTTTGGATACCGGTAAACCCAGTTGTGCCGCCTGACAGTAAATTAACTTTGCCAGATTTTCTGCCGTCGGTGCTTCCGGCATCACATACACCGGTTCATCGAGTTCAAACAATGCGGCGATAAGCGGGTCGCCGCTCTGTAATATCATCCGATGGTCAAGATGTTCGTCAATCCAACAACCGATACTATTCTTTAATTCGTTAAAATCCGCCACCATTCCTAGCGAATCTAACGAGGCTTTCTGCAAATAAATCCTGACCTTGCCGTTGTGTCCGTGCGGATGCGCACATTTACCGTTATATGCCGACAAACGGTGTCCGTAACAGAACGAAAACTGACGCGATATAGTGTACACATTCATATTATACCGTATTTTCGGAGAACAAAAGAGACTGTGCAGAGCAGTAAAATTTCTGACGAATTAACCACGGAGGCACGGAGAATTGATAGTTAAAACGGGATACCAAACGGTTGCCATTTCTGTTTTCTTCATCATTTTCAATTCTCAATTATTATTATTATTATAAGTGCCTCTGTGGTGAAAAAATGAAACTCATTGGTTTGATTTATATTGCTGTTGCTTTGTTTTTTACAGTGTCGCTTGCCGGCTACAGCGGTGCAGACCCTCCCGAATTTTTTGGTTATACTCAAAATAACGCCGTTCAGAATTATTGCGGTTTGCCCGGTGCTGTTGCCGCCGCCGTACTGCTCAACGCTTTCGGTTATGCCGCTTATATCCTCGCTGCAATGTGCGCCGCTGCCGGTGTCCAAATTCTTTGCCGACAGGCTGGCAGCAATCTGTTTCACGAACCCATTCTGAAAACTGCCGGACTGCTTTTTATTGCCGCCGGAGTTGCCGGAATCGTTTCGCTTTTGCCGCCGGATATTGCCGTCGTGCCGTGTCCGGTTATCGGTACCGGCGGATACAGCGGTACCGTTTTAACCGCGCTGCTCGTGCCGTACGTTCAAGTTGCCGGTACAGCGGTATTTCTCGCCAGTTTCGTTTTAACCGGTACCCTATTATATTGCGGCGATGCACTCCTCGACTGGTTCTATTACCAACCGGTGAGGCTGAATACACAAAAATTGCTGCAAATGCCGATACAGCAAGCCGTTGCCGGTAAAACGCCGGATTGGACTGTCGGCGAAATTGTTCCGCCGGAAAAGATTCGCAAGCCGAAACTATTCACGTTCGGCAAGCCGCAGCCAGAAAAGGGGACTACCGAAACCGAAGCGGTCATCATTCACGCTGAATATCAGTTGCCGAAACGGGATTTGCTTATGCCGTCCGAACCAGCGGGTGATGATTCGTCGATTGATACGGTACACGAACACGCCGTTCAACTGAAAAAGAAATTGGCGGAGTTCAAGATTCAGGCGGAAGTCGTTGATGTTCAAAGCGGTCCTGTGATTTCGCAATTTGAAGTGAAACTGGCACCCGGTACACGTGTACGGAAGATTCAGCAACTCGAAGACGACCTTGCGGTTGCGTTCCGTGCGGAAAATGTCCGTATCGTTGCTCCGATACCCGGTAAAAATACCGTCGGCGTTGAGTTACCGAACGAACACCGGCAAACCGTCCGCTTGCGTGATGTCATTGATTTGTGTCCCGAAGCCGCTGAAAAGTTTGCACTGCCGATTTATCTGGGCAAAGATGTTTCGGGACAGCCGATGACCGCCGATTTAGCAAAGATGCCGCATCTGTTGATTGCCGGACGCACGGGAACAGGTAAAAGCGTGTGTCTTAACTCGATTATCGTATCGCTATTGATGACACGCAGTCCTGAACAGGTTCGGCTGCTGATGATAGACCCGAAAATGGTCGAAATGAGTGCTTATAAAAAGATACCGCATCTGATGCATCCGGTTATTACGGATATGAAAAAAGCCGAGGCGGTTCTTGCCTGGACGGTAATGAAGATGGAAGAGCGTTATCAACTGCTGGCAAGTGCGGGAGTGAAACAGTTATGCGAATATAATCAGTTGAGTGAAGACGATTTGCGGCGGCGTATGGATATGATTGATATTCCCGACGAGCAATGGGCGGAAGTGCCGAAAAGTATGCCGTACATTGTCGTGATTGCCGATGAAATGGCAGACCTGATGATGACGGCGGCGAAAGATGTTGAATCGCATATTATTCGTTTGGCGCAAAAGAGCCGGGCGGTTGGAATTCATTTAGTTCTGGCAACGCAAAAGCCGACCGTTGACGTTATTACGGGGTTGATAAAGTCGAATTTACCGGCACGGATAGCGTTCGGCGTGGCAAGCGGTATGGACTCGAAAGTTGTTTTAGACCGGACGGGGGCGGAGCGGCTTCTCGGTAACGGCGATATGCTTTTTATGCAGCCCGGCACAAGTAATGTGGTGCGCGGACAGGGTACGTATGTCAGCGATAAGGAGATAGATTCTGTCAACGCAACGATAGCGGTCAGCGAGCCGGATTTTGTCGAGGAACTGCTCGACATTGACAAGGAACCAGCACCGGCGGCAGAGGATTCAGATGACGACGGCAGCGAAAAAGTTTCGCGGGACGATTTGTATTACGAGGCGGTGGAGCACGTGATTCAGCAGGGGCGTGGTTCAGTATCGTTGTTGCAGCGGCGGTTCAGTATCGGTTATGGACGTGCGTCCCGAATGATTGATTTTATGGCGGAGGACGGTGTCGTCGGCGTGTATCGGGGGTCAAAGCCGCGTGAGGTATTATTGACATTATCGGAATGGCGGCGCAAGCGGAGTTCGACTCGTCCGCCGTCAAGTGTCCGTCCCGCCGTTCACTCCGCAGCGTATGATTATGCCGAAGAAGATGAATTCGTGGCGATGTAACGTAGAACTAATCCCGCTTGGCGGCTGCCAAAACGAGTGAACGCATCATTTCGGAAAGATTTTGTTCACCGATATTGCGGCGCAGCATTTCATATTCGTCATCGCTAAACGATGCCTGAACAAAATTTTTTCCTGCGTGCGGCGCAACGGCTGCCGCGGGGTGCTTTTTGATGTACTCCGCATTCCGTTCAGCCGTATCCCGATGCAGCAGCCGTTTGAGAAAACGTTCGCTGCGCTGCTCAAAAGGACTCATCGTCATTCGGTTTTCTCCGCTATTTGCCAGTTGATATTATGTGTTACCGTTGTGTACTGATTCGATGTAACAAAAAAACGGTAAATCCGGTGTTCATCTACGAGAAAGCCCTGACGATAATACTCTGATGCCGTGTCTTTGTCCGTTGTATCAAGGACAAAACGATTGTCAATGCTGTCGCTTATCTCGTAAATTATTTCAAAAAATTCCTGCATACGTATTCATTCTGCGGTATCCGGTCGCAGTTGTCAAGCCAGAGGGACGTTTGCGAACAGTTGCTTTAACTCTTCAACACTAGAAGAACTGCCTGATACGGCAGTTTTACCGTTGATGAGAAGTGCCGGCGTAAGAAGAATGCCGAGAGTCAGAATTTCGCTTATTTCGCTGACTTTACGGACATCGGCATCAATGCCGAGTTGCTTGACGGCTTCGGCAGCATTATCGTACAACTTCCGGCATTTATCGCAGTTGGTACCGAGAACGAGTATCTGCATAACTCTTGCGAATTGATGGTTGATAATGAATAATTATTGATTATTAGTCCGCAATTATCAATGAATCCTCTAGTCCCTTGTTTATTACTGTTGCTGTTGTGTTCCGCTGCCGAAGGCGAAGAACGGTTGAATGTGATACACAAGGCAATGCAATGTACCGTGTCCGTCTATCCTGCTGATGATAGTGCCGAAGCCGGAGGAGGAAGCGGTGTTGTCATATCTCCCGACGGTTATGCCGTGACCAACTTTCACGTCGTTCAGCCTTGCGGAATTTCAATGAAATGCGCTATGGCAGACGGCAATCTGTACGATGCCGTGGTCGTCGGTATTGACCCCGTCGGCGATATTGCATTGATTAAAATGGCACTGCCGAAGACGGAGACTACAGCCTCCGCCGCTTTGCCGTTTGCCGAATTAACCGACAGCGATACCGTCCAGGTCGGCGATACGGCAATCGTTATCGGTAATCCGTTTCTGCTGGCAACCGATTTTCAAGGCTGCGTTTCGCAAGGCATTATCAGCGGTGTTCACCGCTATCAGCCGCCGTCTGGAACGTTTCTGGAATACACCGATTGCCTGCAAACCGATGCCGCCGTCAATCCGGGAAATTCCGGCGGT
>JAITQJ010000218.1 GCA_031288955.1 Planctomycetaceae bacterium
TATACTCAATAGGGAATTGAAATCGTAGGTTATGGAATTTTCAATGCGGATAATCACCGTTCAACTTTGCTGTGTGTGTTTGTGTTTTGCGTCTTTGACATTGCTTGTCAAAGGGCAGACCGATGTACCGCACTATAAGATGCGCGGTGTTGTGCTGTCCGTTCACGATTTAGAAACCGTTGATTGGGCGAAATTAGCACACGAGAGCGGCATCAATACGATTGGAACGCACGTGACTCCAGAACAGGTTGCCGGTTTTATGCAATCGGACAAAGGCAAAAAATTTCTCGCCGACTGCAAAAAATACGGAATCGAAGTGGAACATCAACTTCACGCAATAGGACAATTACTGCCGCGGGAATTGTTTGCAGATGACCCGTCAATGTTCCGTATGAATAAAGAAGGCAAAAGAGTGAACGATTACAATTTCTGCGTTCACTCTCAAAAGGCATTGGATATTGTTGCAAAGAACGCCGCCCATTATGCCGGAATTCTGCCTGCAACGAATCACCGTTATTATTTTTGGATAGACGATTCCCGACCGATGTGTGCCTGCCCGGAATGTTCCCGGTATTCCGACAGCGAACAGGCGTTGATTGTCGAGAACCGCATTTTCAAGGAGTTACGAAAATCCGACCCGAAGGCGATGCTTGCCCATTTGGCTTATCTCAATACGCTGAATCCTCCCCGTAACGTAAAACCGGCAGAAGGTGTTTTTCTGGAATACGCTCCCATTGACCGCAGTTTTAAGCATCCTTTGAGCGATGCACAGGCACGAATTCCAAAGCCGCATAACGAAATGCACGGGCAGCCTACACATCGGGAAGTAATACAGAAACTCAAAGAAAACCTGACGGTTTTTCCTGCCGAAACTGCCGTAGTTTTGGAATACCATATTGACGTTTCCCTTTTCAGTAAATGGAGAAAACCTGCCGTAAAACTGTCTTGGAACAAAGACATTTTTGAATCGGATATTGATGTGTATGCTCAATTAGGGATTCAAAACTTTACGTCGTTTGCCGTCTATATTGATGACAAATACATTGAAGCGTACAAAGATATAAGTTTTCTCAACGAATACGGTGCGGCACTGAAAAACTATCACTTAAAAGACCGCAAGGTACGCAGCACTGCCGATGAATACAATGTGATAACTATCGGCAACAATCTGATAACCCTTGACGGCGAAGGCAGCGAAACGGTTTGGAATCAAGCCGCTGTGTTTTCGTTCACGAATCCTTGGAATAAAGAGCATAATCCGCCAACGTCGCTCAAACTTTTGCAGGACAGCAAGTATCTCTATTTTTGCTTCGATGTTCAGGACGGCGAGATTGTTTTGGACACCGGTTTTGCAAATGAAAAAGATGCAATAAAAGAGGACAGGGTCGAACTGTTCTTTTCAAAAGATAATAAGATGCACGATTATAACTGTTTGGAAATTGACCCGAAGGGACGTATCCTTTCGTACCAAGCCGCTTATTATCGTAACATTGATTTCGACTGGACACCGCCGGCAGACTTGAAAACTGCCGCCAAAATCCGTTCTGACGGTTATTGCGTCGAGGGAGCGGTTCCGCTTGAATTTGTTAAGAAATTTCTCATTCAAGAAACGGCTCATTCCGGTCATTCGGTTTATTTCGGAGCGTATCGGGCTGAGTTTAGCCGCAAAGACGGTAAGATTGTTGAAAATTGGCAGACTTGGATTGACCCTCAAACGGTTGAACCCGATTTTCACGTACCTTCGTCTTTGGGCAAATTGAAGATGAAGTAATCGTCAGTAAAACGTGTTGAGTCCGTTTTGGTATGCGGCAATCCCTCCTGTACAGTGCTCCCTCTGGGACTCGGACCCAGAACCTACGGATTAAGAGTCCGTTGCTCTACCAATTGAGCTAAAGGAGCAAAGCATCACAGAAGCAACCGGCGCATTGTCCCATATATTCAGAGAAAAACAAGGGGGGACAGCAGCGGATCCCTTCAATGTTCAACGGCAGCAGGCATAATTTCGATATACCCCGAAGATGTCCGGTACGGTGTACCAACGACGGCAGAAATAAAGTATAATACGCAACACTGTTTCATTCGTTTTTTGTAAAATCATAATGCCGCAAAAAGAAGCCGTTATTACCGGACTGGGAGTTCTGTCGCCGATAGGAAACGATAATGTTACGTTCTGGGATTCTCTGATTAGCGGCAAAAGCGGTGTCGGCTTTCTGCATATCGATACCGAAAACGAAGCCCTGCGTCCAATGGGCAGCGAAGTCGGCGACTTTCAGGCAAAAAACTATATCAAGCCCCGAAAAAATATCAAGGTGATGAGCCGCGATATTCAAATGGCTTTCGTTTCAGCGTGTCTTGCTTGCAGTGATGCCGGTCTCGTTACCGAAGGCGAAAATGTCAGTACCGACCCCGGCAGATTCGGGGTCGTGTTCGGCTCCGATTTAATCGGGGCAGAAGTCGATATGCAAATCGACACTTTTCGCGCTGGAATCGAAAACGGGCATTACGTTTTCTCAAAATGGGGAACAGATGCGATGCGGCATATCTTTCCGCTCTGGATGCTGAAATTTCTGCCGAATATGCCGGCGTGTCAAATCTGTATCGGCTTGGATGCCCGCGGACCGAGCAACTCCATCACACTTTGCCGAGGTTCAAGTTTAGCGGCAATAATCGAAGCAGCACGGCACATTCAGTCAGGACGTGCAGATGTGATGATTGCCGGCGGCTGCGGTAATCGAGCAAATCAGGATTTTCAATCGCGTATCAATTCATATCTTCCGGCACCGCGGCGGGAAGACCCGTCAACGCTGCCGCGCCCGTTCGATGCTGACCGCTGCGGTAACGTTCTCGGCGAAGGTTCAGGAGCGTTCGTTTTGGAGAGCCGGGAGTTTGCCGAAGCACGCGGAGCCAGAATTTACGCAGCAATACGAGGTTATGCGGAATTGAATGAACCGACACTCCACGACACAAGACCGACTGGGCTTGCGATTGAACGGTCGATTGAATTAACGTTACAGCGTTCGGGACGTTCGGCAGCGGATGTTGGTTTTGTCAATGCTGACGGATTAGGCACGCTGCACGATGACCGGATTGAAGCGGAAGCGGTACGCAAGATGCTCGGCGATGTGCCGGTGTCGGCAACAAAAGGCAACTTCGGCGACCTCGGCAGCGGCACGGGGGCGGTCGAATTGGCAGCGGCGGTTTTAGCGTTGCATTACGGTATCATACCGCCGACGAGAAATCACGACCGGACGGCGGCGGATTGTCCGATAAATGTCGTGCATCGAACGCCGGAAAAGTTGAACAAAAAATCGCTTATCAAATTGAACCAAACCCGAATGGGACGGGCATTTGCCCTGATGCTTGAAGAGTAGGCAAAGAACGGGCGAACGGGACGGCAAGAGAAACGGCGGTATTGGAAGAGCGGAATTCCGCTTCGGCTGCTTGATTTTATCCGTCTTTTCTATTAAGATAGGGAGCAGCCGTATGGAAGTACAACTGCAACATTTATTGACGGAACCGGTGCAATGGCTGCCGGCAGTGAAATGCCAGAAACGCATCCGAACGTTTCTTGAACGTACCGCCGGTAAACTGACACCTCGGCTGCCGATGAATCAACTGGCAGTTGCTATGCTCGGCGGTACCGGCACAGGAAAAAGTACGCTCATCAATGCTATTCTTGGTACTACAGCCGTCAGCGAAGGAAAGTCGCGTCCAACAACACATCAGCCCGTCCTCGTGTGCCATACCGATGCCGATGTCAGTGCTTTCGGCGGCTTTGAAGTCAAACGCCTCAACTCTCCGCTCCTCGAAGGACTTATCGTCATTGATTGTCCCGACCCTGATACAGCGGAAGAATCGACTGGCAATCAAACGAACACCGCATTATTGCGTCAAGCCCTGCCTTATTGCGATGTTATTATTGTAACAGCAACACAGCAGAAGTACCGGAGTAAATGTGTTCTCGACGAACTTGCCGATGCAGCACCGGGAGCAAGACTGATTTTCGTTCAGACACACGCCGATAAAGATACGGATATCCGCGAAGATTGGCGGCTGCTCCTGCAAGAACGCTACGAAACGGGACAAATGTACTTCGTTGATTCACATAGTGTTGATTCACGCAGCGAAAATGACGATTTGCTGTCCCTGCGGCAACTGCTGACAAAAGAGTTAAGCGGCGACATTGCCCGGCGAATCCGTCAGGCAAACTTTTACTCCCTGTCAGAAGAGACTGTTGCAGATTGCCGAAACATTCTCGAAACAAACAGACACAGCGTTCAAACACTGCGGGATAAGATTGCTGCCGAACGCCGCCGCTTCGCTTTGCAACTGACGAAAAAAATGCAAAGCGAACTCGTCAACAGCCGGCAAATCTTGGAAACGAAGTTGATTGCCCGCATTTCGGTACGCTGGGGTTATAGTCCGTTTTCAATGCTTTTGCGTCTCTACCAAAAATTGGGGACAATCTTATCCGGTGCGATTTTAATGCGTGTTCGTTCGCCGTCGCAACTTGCTCTTTGGGGAACTTATGAAGGTGTTCGGCAGTTGCGGCAGCGGCGTAAAAAGAAACGCTCGCTGCTTCCGCCGCTGTCGCTTGATGAGATGAATCAGTTAAAAGAGTCGGGCTTGATATTGACGGGTTTTGCTGCCGATGCGCAGTTGCCGGCGGCGAATTGTTGTGCGGCGGTCATTAACGGAGAAGCGGAAACAATGTATGCGGGAGTGCTTGCGGATATTTCTTCTGCCGTTGACGAAACGGTTGATAGAATGGCAGTGCAGTATAGCCGGCGGCGGTTCCGTTGGCTGTATGAAACACTGCTTTCGGCGATGCTGTTTTTTTTGCTGGCGAGACCGGCGAAAAACTTTTTCGTTGATTCGTTCTTCTTTCAAACACCGATGTACGGCATTGATTATTATTTGATTGCGTTGTTTTGGCTTGCGGCTTGGTCGGCGGTGCTGTTATTTTTCTTTACTTTTTCGTTACGAAAAGGCATCGTACAGGCGATACAGGAGTCGGCATTAGATTGGGTGCGGCTTGGAGCGTTTGACAAACTGTTTTCCGCTTTAGACCGGGACGCATCGGAACCGGCGAAGTTCCAAAGCACACTTGAATCGATACAAAAGCAACTCATTGACATTAAAACCCAAGCCGGCAAAATCGATAAAAGACTGGGGCGGGTTCACAATTAAAAATATGCTTAACGGAGAATTGATGGCATAGATTATGGAACAAGTCTATTGATTTGTCCCGGTTTCACTCTATCAGAACATCGTTAAAACAGCGTTTCGTTTATCTGTTCCAACCGCTTTCGGCTTTGCTGACGGTACTCTTCGGATATTTCAAAACCGAGGTACTGCCTGCCGTTTTTTTTTGCCGCCGCCAATGTCGTCCCGCTGCCGGTAAACGGGTCAAGAACCTTTTCTCCCGCATTACTCGATACCAATATAATCCGCTCCAGTACCGCCTCCGGCATTTGGCAGCCGTGCCAGCCTTCCCGCTCCTTGTATGTGCCGCAAACCCGCGGAACAAGCCACGTGTCCTTGTCCGCCGTCAACTCGTTTTCCAGTTCCATCGGCAGTAAAACCCAAGTGTCGTCCGGCACTCTGCCCTTCGGATTCGCCCGCTTGTCATTGTATTTCAGTTGTCTCGCACTCGCTACACGCACCGCATCATCGTTGAACGTAAAATCTTTGGCATCCTTTACAAAATGAAATAAATGCACGTGCGAACGGGTAAATTTCCGTTTGCAATATACTCCGAACGTGTAGTACCAAATCACCCAGGAGCGGCAAATAAAACCGAGTTCGTGTGTACAGCAGACCTTCAGTTCTGCCGCCTTTTCATCGCCGATGGCGAGCCAAAACGTACCGTTCGGTTTCAATATCCGCCGCACTTCACTCAACCAGCCTTTTGACCAGTGCAGATATTCATCATCGCTCCGCTTATCCTGATAAACATCGTACGCATAGCCGATGTTAAACGGCGGGTCGGCAAAAACAAGGTCAACGCTTCCGCTCTCCAAGTGTTTCATTCCGTCAATGCAGTCCTGCAAATGCACGTCGTTCCAATTCATAGTGCGTCCCTGCATTTATCCCGTAATGCCTTTTTTGTACAATTTGCGGTCAATCGCTTTTTGATAGTCCGTCCAATTACCGCCGAGATTCGGGTCTTCCATCATATACTTTTGGTACTCCGCAATTTTGGAATCAATCGAATCAAGGAAGTGCAGCGTTTGTGCTTCCAAAGTCATCGGCAACTTTGCCGCTTGGTTATTATATTCGCCGTGGTGCGAAATCAAAAGATGTTTCAGAAGCATTGCTGTTTCCGCATCGAACGCTTCGCCCAACAATTTTTCGGCTTCGGCAATTTTTGCGTTAAGAATTTCCGTGCCAAGATACGGATGTCCGAGTAATTGTCCTTCGTCGGTGTAAAACATTTCGCTGCCGAATGCCAATTCCCTTGTTTTACCGGCATCGTGCAGGAACGCCCCCATCAACAGCAAATCCCTGTTGAGTATCGGATATAATTCGCTTATCCGCACCGCAACTTCCATCATTTGCAGCGAGTGTTCGAGCAAACCGCCGGGATACGAATGATGCAGTTTCACGCCTGCCGGTGCCTTGCTGAATTGGTCAATGTATGCTTCATCAATGAGAAAACATTCGCTTAAAGCCTGCAATGCCGGCTGCGTTATTGACCGCAGTAATTCTTTGAGCCGGCTCTGTGCTTTTTGAACGTCAATGGATTGAAAGCGGACAAACTCGGCGGGGTCAACGCTGCCCGCTTCGACTTTAGTCAACGTTTTGGCGATGAATTGGAGAATGCCTTGGTAACGCTGTGTTGCGCCTTCCGCTTGAACGTAATCACCGTTTTGGAAATTGTAAAAAGAGGCATCGGTAACGTTCCAAAGTCTGCCGCTAATCATTCCGGTTTTGTCGGCGAGATTGAATTGCAGGTAATAGTTTCCGTTTTTATTTGCCCGCATTTGCTTATCGGAAACTAAAAAGACTTCCGACACCTTTTCATTATCTTTGAGTTGCGAAATACAGCGTCTTGACATTCTTAAGCCGGTTGGTTGCGAATGTTTAATCGTACCGGAAATACGCCGCCGTGTCAAGGATATGCGGCTGCGGCGGTATTTTATCCCTTATAACCGAAACAAGCGGTATTTTCCGCCCCCCTTGCGAAGAAAAAACATTATTTTCCCGATAATTCGGTAGGGGGAACGGGATAAAAGTTAAAATAGATAAAACGGATAAGTTGCGTTGACTTGTTCGGCAAATTTGTTTTAACAAAAGGAGAACACGATGGACCCGATTATCACAAGTATCATCCAGCAGCAACAGGAGCAAACGGCTTTACAAGTCGGAATGTCTGTGCTGAAGAAAAATATGGAGGTACAAAAAGAGGTTGGCGAAATGATTGTTGGTCTGATACAGAACGCAACGGTACCAACGCCGGGCAAGGCGGTTGGTCTCGGCAGCAATTTTGATGCCTTTGCGTAGCAAAAATGTTATCTGCTGCCCGTTTTCGGTCTGCATTTTGACGACCGGAAACGGCGGTTGATAACGGACTATTGCAATCCCCAAGCCTTAATCAATTCATTGGCACCGGGGGACAATTTGCGTAACTTTTCGGCAATTTTGTCTTTGAGATTCTTATCTGCCTTGGGCAATTTTGCTTTCAGTGCGGCAAAATCCTCGCGGCGTTTCCGGCGGCGGCGAATTTCTTTTTTGCGTTCACTAATGGACACAGGTTACTCCTCAAAACACGATTTCAGTGTATTCTAAAGGAAAAACGGTTTTTGTCAAGGATACGTCCAGATAAGGTGCCGGGTTTCTGCCAGCATTATTGCTCTAGCGGGATAATACCGTATTCCGGTATTTTACGGTTTCTCCCGAAATACCGCCCGTACGCCGGTACCGCCTTCGTCGGGATAACGGATATGTCCTTTGTCCAAGCGGATGCTGTGTCCGACTTTTTTGTCGATTTGCAGCGGACCGTCAAGCCCGATGTAGTCAACCAGCGAGGCAATTTGTGCCGTTGCCGCCGCTCCAATCGGCGACTCAACCGTGTTCGCCGCCGCAACTTTCAAACCTAATTTGCGTATCTTTTCTATCAGCGGACGTACCGGTGTTAAACCGCCGCATTTCAGGAGTTTGACATTGATACCGTCGAAAACCGTTGCGCATTTTTCAATGTCGTCCGCCGTCTTCCAGGATTCGTCGGCAAAAACCGGTATGCCGATGTTTTTCTTTTTCATTTCCTTTTTCAACTTTGCCATCCCTTCAAAATCGTGCGGAGGGAGCGGCTGTTCGAGGAGTTTGACTCCCAAGTCCTGCATCGGTTTGAGCATTCCGAGGGTTTTTTCAAGCGTCCAGCCGCCGTTGACATCGACGTAAAAGTCTGCCGTTGTTTTCTCCCGCAGAAATTTTAAGGTCTCTAAATCGCGGCTGCTTCCTAATTTGATACGGTAAACAGACCAATTCGGCTTGTCGGCGAGCCGGTTGGCAATCCGCTCAAACGAATCAATTCCGATACTGTAACTCGACAGCGGCAGATTTTCACGCCGCAAGCCCCAGATTTTCCAAATCGGTTTGCCTTTCATTTTCCCCCAAAGGTCGTGTGCGGCACAATCAATGGCACATTGAGCAAACGTTTTTCCGTCAAGTTGCGGCTGTAAGAACCGCCAAAAAGCGAGCGGGTCTGCAAGGGCGTAGTACTCCAGTCTGTCCCGTAAACTATCTAGTTGCGAATATATCTGTTCGACAGTTGTTCCGTAAAAGGAATCCTCGCAGGCTTCGCCGTGTCCGCGCAGACCGTCTTGTTCCAACTCGACTATCAGCGACCGCACGGTACTAATTTCACGCCGGTAATTCGTAAAGATGTGTTTAAGCGGCAGGTCAAGGCGGATAAGACGTAAACGCATAATTCGTATTTATATTTTCGTGAAAGACACGTTCATTGTATTTTCTTTACCGGTAAAATCAAGCCGTTAGTAAACGCTTAATTTACAAGACGTTATATCAATTCGGGGCGACAGGATTTGAACCTGCGACCTTCTGACCCCCAGTCAGACGCGCTAAACCAGGCTGCGCCACGCCCCGATTTCAATCCGGTAATTATAGCCCCCTATTCTGCGTTGTCAATTATCTGCCGATACCAATTCAGCAGATATTCGGGCAAAACGGTTTTCCAAACGATTGTCTATCACTCCGTAATCCGTTTCCAAGAGGCAGCCGCCCGCACTCACAGACTCATCCGGTATTATTTCCGCCGGCAGCGCACGCATTATCTCCCGCACCAAATCATCTACCATTCCCCGCATCGACTCGTAATCCGACCGATTCAACCGAATCCGAACCGATGTACTCCCCAGCCCTAATTCTAACGCCTCGCGCAAACGCCTCAACGGAACATCCGGCATCATCGGTAATTGCTCGCCCACTGCCTTTTCCGCTATCAATACCGCCGTTTGCACAGCACTGTTTTCCCAACGCTGCAAAAACGACTCTTTCGCCGACGACAACTGTTCGACCACAGACGACACCGCCGGCATAAGCGTTTCCAACTTCGCCGTTATCTGCAACTCCGCTTCCCGCTGAAGGCGGTCGTTGTAATCGACATTTGCCTGTAATTCACCGTCAGCATAACCTTTGACGTGTCCTTCATCGTAGCCGAGTTTTTTACCGTCTTCATAACCGGTCTTCCTCGCAAGGTCTTCGTTTTGTTTTAACTGCGATTTCAACTTCGCTGCTTCGGCTTCAAGTTGTTCCTTGCGTTGTGCAAAGTTTTCTTCTTCCGTTTGCAGTTTCAGGTGCAGCGTATCTAACTGTTTCCGCAGTGCTTCGGCTTCCTGGCGGGCTTTTGAGCGGGACTGTTCGATGTCCGTCTTGACTTGTTCCCGCTCTTTCTGCAATTCGTCCCGTACTCTTGCCGCCTCGCTGCGGGCGGCTTCAGCAAGTTGAAGGGCTTGGTCTTTCACTTGGGCGAGATAACCCGATGCCTTTTCCTCCAAATCGACGAAGTTAAAAGGTGCCGGTCGATATGATTTGTTTGCGACATTCATTTTTTCAGGTTTCCATTATTTCGGCAATTTTCTCTCGTGCTTCGTCGATGTCTTTCTGCTGAACATTGCCGAGACGTTTGACGATTTGACGCATTTCGTATTCCTCCATCGGCGAGAAACCTTTCGTTACACGTTCGATAAACTCCGGCTTCATTCCGATAAGCGCAATGACCGCTGTTTGTAAATCGACACAACGGAATGCCAGCGGCAGTTCCCTGCCGCTTAACCGCTCCAGGCGGGCAAAACTGTTGGAACGTGTCCGCTGCGGATTGCGTTCACGCAAGGCACCTTCAATTTCCTCAATGGCGGCAGACGGCGGCTCTTCGTAGTGAGCAAGCCGGGATTTTACCTTGTTTTGCAGTGCCGGAGGCAGCGCAAAGAGTATCTGTTTTGCCTGCGATTGCGGAAGGTTTGCCAGTATCACCGTTACGGTTTGCGGATGTTCATCGGCAACGGCAGCGGCAATTTCTTCGTTTGACCAATCCTGCAAAAAACTGAAAGGACGTTCGGTGTTCACAAACGAATCTGCGGTATATGCCATTGGTTTCGCCGCCGGCTTCGGTTTCGGTGCCGAATATGTCTTTGGTACGCTGTTCGTGGCAACGGATTGAGATACCGTTTTGCGGTTTTTCCAATCAACTTTTTTCATAAATTCGTTATCGATTTTATCGGAAACGCTGCCGCTGATACTGCCGTGCTGTATCGAGAGCATTTCCCTTCGGACTTGTCTTGCCGCATCGGCATCGAGTCTGCTCAACATAGCATCGACAGCCGTAAAATCCAAGCCGCTCAAAAATAAAGCCGTCTTCTTGATTCCGTTCATTTTATTCTTCGCTGTTGGTTTGTTTGTTTCCGTCGAGGAGAACGGCTTCGCCTATCCATTGACGGACGACAGCGGCGGCGGCTTCGGGATTTTCCGCAACCAGGGCCGCTGCATCGTCCACCAGCGTAAAAACGTTCTCCAGTTTGCCAAAGTTCTTTGCCGCTTCTTCGGCAAGCCGCTCTTCTTCGGCAATCCGTTCTTCCTCTTCTTTAACGAGCCGGGCAGCGGTCTCTTCTTCCGTTTCCGGCGGCGGGTCGCCCCGCAGTACACGAAGCCATTCAGCATATTCGGCTTCGAGTTCTTCTGCCGTCTTGTTGAAGACTCCCATCCGCTGCCGTTCGGCTATCCGTTTGGCAACACGCATTGCTTCGTTCTTCTTAATCAGAAGCATTACATCAAGTACCGTTTCCTCGCGGGGAGAAAAAATACGCTGCGGTCTTGCCCGCTCCAAATCCAATGCCAGTAATTTTTCGCCGGCGGTAGAGGTGTAACGGACAATATCGTCCGGTGCCAACCGGCGGGGATAAATCGAGTCGCCGATAGGAGGACGGACAATCAGAGTTCCCGATTCCAAACCGAGCAGTTCGTCAATCTTTTTTTCTTTTTCACCTTTGTCGGCAAAACGTTTTTTCTCGTATTCAACGGCATCGGCAACCGGCATTTTCCCTTTTTTACCGCCGATTTCCCTGGATATTGTTTTGCCCGGTACGGGTCTGCGCCGTGTTACTTTAAGTTGTTCATTCACCCGTGCAAGAGACTCGAAAAGTTTCAGGAGTTCTGCTTGCGATAAACCGTTTTGTATCTGCGCAAACTCGGCGAGCCGGTTCGGTAAAACCGGCATTTTGCTGTAATCAGGCTCCTTCTTTTTTTTCTTCTTATCCGGCACGTTGGTGAACTAAAATTTTCAACTCTTTTGTGCGCTGTCGAGCAATACGGCATTGCCTATCCATTGGCGTATGACGGCGGCGGCGGCTTCGGGATTTTCCGCTATCAAGGCGGCAATTTCATCTTTGAGCGAACGTATCGAACCGAACGAATCTAACTGCCGCTCTGCTTGTTCCTCTTCCTCCGCCGTTTCCGCCTCCGCTGCAAGCCGGGCGGCTTCCTCCGCATCTGCCTTCGCTTTCAATCGGGCATCAATCGCTTCAAGCGGCGTTTCAAGTCCTTCATAAATAACAATCGGGTCAGGCTTTTGCGGTCTTGTGAGCGACCACAGTACCGTTAAACCGCACAACACCAAACCCATCAAACATAACGTCTGCCAGTGTTGCTGCAAAAACATTTGGATTTGTTCCCACGTTGTCTGTATTTTTACTTCCGGTTTAATCGGGTCGTAAAACGTCACTTCGACAATTTCCAGCGGGTCGGCAGCCTTCGGATTGCGGTACAGTTCCAAAAATTTAGCGACACTGCGTTTTGTGTCCTGTGTCATTATGTTTTGTTCTTCGAGCAACTGTTCCGGTGTCGGTTCATTGGCGTTTTTGTTTTTTTGCAGCCACGTTGCCCGAATATGTTCGCGCGGTATCTGGATTGATGCCAGCACCCGCAGCGGAATGTACGGAATCTCTGCCCGCTTAGTTTCTCTGCCCGGCAGAGCGTTCGTCGTTTCCTTTTCATTTTTCTTTTCGTCCGTCATATCTTTTGCCGAAACATTTGCGGACGGGTCAGTGAGCGGACGGCTGAACTGCGCAATCTGTCCCGGTCTGGCGAAGCGGTCATAGCCTTCCTTATGAAACTGATAATCCATCGTATGGTCAACGAGAATGGTCGGTTTGCGGTGTTCGACATCAAAGTATTCCTCGCTGCGGTACGTCGTCAGTTCAACGGCGGTCTCCACTTTCATTCCTTCGACCGGCGGGAGGAATTGATAGATACGCTCATTAAAATCGTCCTGATACTTCCGCTGATGCCGCAGATATTCGCCCTGTGAACCGCTCTGTTCTTCACCGTTGCCGTTGTATGCCCGGCTGTTTTTGGTATCAACGATGCTGATTTCTTTCATATCGGTTACACCGAAAACGGAAGTGATAATCCGTCCGATAGAGGCAATCGTATTATCGCTTAACGGTTTGTTTTCAATCGTTTCAATCGTTACCGCTACGGAGGCAATCTGTGTTCTCGCCCAAACGTTCCGGTTCCAATCGGGACGTTTGTTGCTGATGACCATTGCTTCGGCAATACCGGAAAGCATTTTGATAGCGGCCGAGCAGTCTTTTTCTTTGGCGGTAATCATCTGCGTATCCATCATCTTGGCACTTTGCCACGCCGTAAGACTTTTTGCGGTATCTTGCCGGGCGATTCCGCTTTTTTCAACAACGTTGGCTTCGGCGAGGATAGCGGTATAAGCGGCAACTTGTTTTGCCGGTACTTGCAGTTGGTCGCCAATCCATTGATGTCCGCTTTTATTGGCAAGACGAAGTGCTTCTTCGGCAGCCCGCTTTTCATTCGAGTTAAACCGGTACCGGTCATAGAGAAAAGTAACGTTGCTATTCGGGTCGCTGGGTTTAATACTTCCGACGATAAGATAGCCGAGCGAAAGCAGCAGCATCGCCAGAAGCATCATCGCAACAATCCTGTTTCCGAGTGTCATACTCAAAAACAGGTCTTTCAGCAGAGAATAGAATTTTTTAACTTGCTCTAACATAAATTGATGATGAATAATGAATAATGAAGATACCAGCCTAAACCGCCGCAGTTTCCATTTTTTGTCTATTATTCATTATTCATTTTGCATTATTCATTTACCTAAACCCGCATACCTTGTATTTCCTGATATGCGGCAACTAATTTGTTTCTCATCTGCATCATCATCTTGAAGGCGATGTCGGCTTTTTGTACGGCAGTCATTACTTCTGCCATACCGATTTCACCTCCGCACATTAACTTTTCGATAGCACCGTCCGCCCGCTGTTGCAGCATATTGACCTCACCGATACCGCCGAGGACAAGGTCTTTGAGCGTGGTACGTTTCATTTCCTCGACCGTCATCGGTCTGTCGGGGTCGTCCATTTTATAGCCGAGTTTCCCCATTCCCTGACGGTGTTCGAGTTCGCCGATGCGGTGATTCGCCGTCGTCCCTATCCCCCCATAAATTCCGCTGATTCCGTTCATCTCTTACGAATTGAAAATTGAAAATGGAAAATTAGTTTTCGATTGCTGTCTTCGTGGTCTTGACGATTGTATGCAGAATTTTGACAAGTTCCTCACAATCGACAAGTATGCTTTTCCCCTGCTTTTCGGAGAGAAACCGCGTACGTATCAGCAGACGCAGCCAATACTTTGTTTCCACCGCTTCTTTAAGGGCGATATTCATTTTTGTCAAAAAATCTTTTTTGGATTGTCCTTGTGTTCCTTCATTTATATTGGCACCAATACTGGTTCCAGACCGTAATATCTGTTTCGACAACACAAATTCCTTGCGTTCCTTACAAAGAAATCGGTACAGGTTGACAACACGAACGGCAAAATCAAAACTTTTTGTTACGATGATATTCTCTTCAGGCATAATTTTTTACAATGTATAAAAGGAATGAAAACGGGAATGTGTAAATAATGCAATTTATTTTCCATTTTCCATTTTCCATTTAACTTTAGTTAACTACGTGATAATTCTTAACGTTTGGCTTGCCATTGATTTTGTTATATCCATTGCACCGAGGTTGGCTTCGTAGGAGCGTTGCGATTCGATGGCATCGGTAAATTCGGTTACCAAATTGATGCGGGGCAAATTGATGAACCCTTGTTCGTCAGCATCAGGATGAAAAGGCACGTATTTCCGTATGGGCGGCAATTCATCGCGGGCAATTTCTTTGACGAAAACGCCGGCACTGCCGTTGGGACCGATGGTATTATCTTCCTGAAACTTGACAAACCGGGGGTCGTAAGGTTTCAGTTCGCCGTTTTCGTTGCGTGTCGTTGTAATGTTGGCTAAATTACTGGCGATAGCGGTCATTCGTATCCGCTGCGATATAAGACCGCTGGTACTGACATCCATTATCTTGAGCATATCAACCTCCGCATTGTTCAGCGCAGATTAGCGATTCCTATACAAAACGGCAAGAGGAGAATTTTATTGAGGACACTCCATATAACACGAATTAACCTAGGGTATGGTACAATGAGACTGCGGACGGCAGATGAAATCCCTTTCCAACGAAAACGGTTAGAAAAACAAATGAATCACGAAAAATGGGCGGGACGCTTCGGAGCGATTTTAGCCGTTGCCGGCAGTGCCATCGGTTTAGGCAATTTTATACGCTTTCCCGGTCAAGCCGCTCTCTACGGCGGAGGGGCGTTTATCATTCCGTATATTGCTGCTTTTGTTCTGCTCGGACTGCCGATTGCCTGGATGGAATGGACTATCGGACGCTATGCCGGTGTACGCGGTTTTAACTCCGTTCCCGGCATATTCCGCTGTGTTACAGGAAAACGCTCTATGTCATATGCCGGTTCGCTTTGCGTTACCCTGACGATGATTATTACGATGTACTATCTGTTCATCGAAAGTTGGTGTTTAGCATACGCACTGCGGTATCTGTTTGATACGATGCCCGGCGGACATTTCAATACTTTCTTTACCGCTTCGACCGGTGCCGGCGGCAACGGCGATTTCTTCGCTCAAGGATATTTCAATTTGAATCTGTACTGTCTCGCCGCTTGTATCCTTATCAATTATGTTCTGATTTATCAGGGAATCGTCAAAGGCATCGAACGGTTTTGTGCGTTTGCGATGCCTGCCTTATTCATCTGCTTGCTTATTATTTTGGTACGCGTGATAACGCTCGGTAATCCAACGGGCATCCCCGGTCAGGACTTTATCAGCGGTCTCGGTTTTGTGTGGAATCCTTCGCAGCCGGGGAAAACGATGGTGCAATCGCTGTCTAATCCTGAAACCTGGCTTGCCGCTGCCGGTCAGGTGTTCTTCTCGCTGTCGCTCGGTTTCGGGGTAATCTGTACTTATGCCAGTTACACAAAGCGCAATGACGACATTTGCCTTTCGAGTTTGACGGCAGCGGCAGCGAACGGTTTTTGCGAAGCCGTCCTGGCAGCGTTGATAATTGTTCCGGCGGCATTTATGTTTATTGGTCCTGCACTGTTAACACCGGAAAACTTAAACAGTTCATTTACGCTCGGCTTTCAGGTCTTACCGCAGGTTTTTGCGTCAATGCCGGCAGGACACTTTTTCGGTTTCCTCTTTTTCTTCCTCTTATTTTTAGCGGCGGTAACGAGTTCCATTTCGACAATTCAGCCCGGCATAACACTGATGGAAGAAGGCTTGAATGTCGGACGCAAGGCGAGTGTTGCGGTAATGGCACTGATAACGTCGTTCGGCGCATTTTTTACAGCGTACTTTACGAAAAACTTGTTAGCATTGGACACGCTGGATTTTTGGGTTGCGAACGTTCTGATTTTTATTATGGCGGGGGTTCAGGTCATTATCTTTGCTTGGGGAATGGGCGTAAAATCATCAATGGAAGAACTTCATCGGGGGTCACAGATTCGGCTGCCGCACTGGTTTGTTTTTGTGTTCAAATACATAACACCGTTGTATTTAGCGGTTATTTTTGTTACGTGGTGCTATTCGAGTTTTTTAGACAGGCTGCGTGATATTGCTGCCGATACCGTTGTGCAGTTATCGATTGGTTTGATTTTATTTATAATGATGTTCAATTTTCTTATCACGTCCCAGGCGAACCGGCGTTGGGGAAAAGAACAGAAAGAAGACAATGATTACACGATATAACGGCGGCTGCCGGTCAAAGAATGAATGATGCAGAATGAACGATGAATAATGGAAGAAAACGGATACTGTAGCGGTATTAACCTATGTCTTCATTATTCATCATTCATTATTCATTTTTTCATCATTCCGAAACCGTTACCGGTCCCAGCAGTCCTGACTCCAGCGGGTTGCCGCCCGGACTTCGCCCTGTCTTGTTCAACTTGCGCTGATTCTCCGGCAACGCTTTGTCGCCAATCATCCGGTTCGCCCATAAGTTCACGACTTCAACCTCCAAACTGTTATTGCCGTCATTAACGAACGGAGCAATATCAATCTTGTACGGTGCCGTCCAAACTCCGCCCGCATACTTGCCGTTCACCTTAATTTTCGCCGACACCGCAACCTTGCCGAGGTCAAGATACAGCGGCGAATTCGTCTTCTTCGTGTCAAACGCCGTCTTGTAAATGACCGTTCCCGAATAATACTTAATGCGGTCATCGGTACTCTTCGACAAGTCTTCGAGTTTTTTCAGCGTTATCGCTTCGGCAGGTCCCCGGCGGACTTCGTCCGACTCAAACGTCAGTGTCCACGGTGAAGTAATTTCCGTAACATTTTTCGCTGCCGGAAAATTTGCCGCCGCATCGGTGCTGCCCGTTGCCGACGAAGGATTGCGGAACACCACAAACACGCTTTCACTCGGTTCCAGTTGCAGCGGAACGGTCGTCATCTTGCCGTTTTGCGTAAATGCCGGTAAAACACGGCGTTTGCCCGACACCGGCAGCCAAAGTTCCGGCTGCTTGCCGGCGACACGGAACTGCGGCGAAAACGCTATCCGCTTATCACTCTGATTCGACAAATAGTAAATGTCAAACGAATTGTCTGCCGTCTGCCGGACATTTCGTGCAAAACGCCGAACGGAACGCTGCCGGTCATTGACAACACCCCTCCGGTGCGTGAACAGCACAGAATCGTTATCGCAAATAAAGTCCGGCGGAACATCAAGCGTCTTGAATACTTCATCAAGTGTTGTCTCCGTCAGAATTTTCCCCTTGCTCGATGTTTTGCTCCAAGTTGCTTTATCCCAAGTCGTTCCGCTTGCTCCGCTCCAAATCTTTTTCGCTAATTCCGCAACTTCTTTATCGGCAGCGGGATAATTTTCTAAACTCGGCGAACGCACCGGCGGCTTACCGACAACGAGCAATCCGTCAGAAACCAGTTGTCCGATCTTCCGCAGCACTTCGGGACGCATCGAATCGATAGGCGGCAGTGCCAGAACACGGTACTGCGTTCCGTGCGGCAGCGTCAGTTTGCCGTCTTTCACGCTTGCATATTTCAGCAGAACTTCGGCGTTGATATGGTCGTAACTATAACCCTTCGGTACCGGCGGCTCTGTGATACCCGCCATCTTCGGTGCGTCTTCTCCGATGAAATACGCAACGTCGGCAACATTCAAACCCTGTTGCAGCATCACACCGCTGCGGCGGATGTAATCGGTGTATAAATCAAGTTGCGAAAACCACGTATTCTTCCGGTTGAATTCGACACCGTACCACTCATCTTTACCGGGATAAGCATTGTCCGCCTGCTGATAGACATAGACGTGCAGAATAAAGGCGTTGATTCCGCCGGCAAATGCCCAATCGCCGTTCGCTTTGAACGAGCCGGGATGCTGAATGAATGCCGGTCCGCCGGTTTGGGCTTCCGCCCAGACCTTTTTTTTGCCGTAAATATGCGCTGCCGACACCGCACACTGATTTTCAAACGGACCCCAAGCCTTCGGTGTCCAGAATTCGCCGCCGACTTCATCGCTTTGACCGCCGTACTGCAAAAATTCGCCGGGAAAACCCCAATGTCCGTAATTTTCAAGCCATACGGTCATTCCGTTCCGATGCGATTGCCGCCGCAATTCGGCAACGTACTCATACGCCACCATATCGGCAACGAGCCGCCGCACGTCCCAAAGGAAACGGTCGGAAAGTTCCGGGCTGCCGACCGGATACCCGTAATATGTCGGAAAATACGGTGTCGGGTCGTAACCGTAACGCTTCTTAAAAATGTTAATGAAATCGTCCGTGAAATTTTGACCGCCTTTTTCGTAACTATCAAGAATATTCACCTTGAATGTTTTCCGGTCTTTGGCGGGAATACGGCGGAGTATTTCACCGATATACGCATCGAAGTGTTTCGCCGTATGTCCGGCACTGATTTTATCGACTTCAAAACCCGATGCACCTTCGGGACACGGCGAATTACTCGTTCCCGTCGGCAACATTCCCAAACGCAAAATCACCCAATCGCCGGCAGGAACGTCCCAGGTCAGCGTGCCGTCTTTGGCGAGGTGCTGCGAAATATCTTTAACCTCTTCCGGTTTGATGGACAGCGACGCATCGGCGGTTTCCCGTTCCCACATATACGCATTCCACGGCGGAGTGATACTGTTGTACAGTTTTGCTTCCGTTTTTTCAGGATAGCGTTCAATCAGCGGAGCGTGTGCAAGCGACAGCGATGTTACCGCCCCGTCTTTGTTACTGTCACGGAAAATCACCTTGTACTCCGCCGATTTCACTTCGGGAAACGTGATGACAATCGGCGAGTACGGCTGGAAACCGCGGCTCAAGCCTGTGTCCGTGCGGTCAATGCGGAACTTTTTGATGCTCTTGAATTTGTCTCCGTCTTTGATTTGCAGTTCGGCATTGCTGCTAATCCTGCCGGTGATATTGACGGTAAGACTTTGCGCCGCTGCGGCATTGGGCAGCGTTAACGTAATGGAAGATTCCGCCTTTTCCGGCAGTTTGTACTGACCGTTTTCGTTCTTGATATTTTCTGTAACGGTAACTTTCGCTCCGTCTGCCTGAAACAGATTTTTGTAGTCTGCCGCCTTAACCGGAAATGCCAGCACTTTAATATCCTGCCAATCTGAAATATCGGCTTTTTTCGCATCGCCTCCGTTATAGGAATGAATGTCTTTTTCTGTAACAGGAATTTTTTCGGCGAATTTTTTCGGACCTGTTGCGGTTGCCTGCACGGCGGCGAGATAGCGCATTGATTGTTCGGGTTTCACCCAGGGACCGCCGGACTGCGACCAGCCGGGCGAGTTGAACGTTCCGATTTCGATGCCGAGTTCACCGGCAGTTTTCATTGCGGTATGAATAAGACTCCACCATTCGTCAGAAAAGAATTTGGTTGTTTTTCCGCCGCCGGTTAAACCGATGTAAGCGCGGGTGATACCGGCTTTTTTCATTGCCTTGAGGTCGGCGATGATGCCTTCTTTGGTGATGACATCGCTTGTCCAATACCAATAGCAGCCGACGCGCTGGTCTTCCGGCGGCTGGGCAAACTCCGCTTCCAGAGCGGCGGGACTAACGCGGCTGTCTGCCTTGAAAGAGGCAGGAGACGACTCTGCCGCAATGCAAGCGGCGTGTGCGAGCAATAACGAACAGAACAGGGAGACGAAATGTTTCATTGTGTTGTAGCGGGGGTTAAAGGGGGAATGACTTCACCGTAAAATTATCGTCCATTGATGCGGACTTGTCAAGTATCTCGTGTAGAAACATACTGTAAGTTTATGCGCAATCCTCAATTTTACGCTTGTCCGGTCTGATTGAATATGATATGATGACAGCAATGAAGAAACGCAGCATCGGCAGTCAACCGGCAGAAAAAGAAGCCGTCGGATTACGCATTATCGGCGGAAAATTCCGCGGCAGCAAATTACAATACACCGGCGATAATAGAGTTCGTCCGATGAAAGACCGTGTCCGTGAAGCCGTGTTTAATCTTATCGGTCCCGGTGTTAAAGGAATGTACGTTATAGACCTCTTCGGCGGTACCGGTGCCGTTGCAATCGAAGCCGTCAGCCGCGGAGCCGCCGCCGCTGACGTTATCGAAATCCATTTGCCGACAGCATTTTTGTTACAAAAAAACATTGATTCGCTGAACTTGTCCGGCGTGTGCCGCTTACAGAAAACAGATGCGTTTTATTGGGTGAAGAACCGCAGCGGACATCCGCCGGAAAATAAAGCACTGCTCGTGTTTTGCTCTCCGCCGTATGAATTTTATGTTTCGCGAAAAGACGAAATGCGGGCGATGATTGACAGTCTTTACAACGAAGCACCGCCGGGTTCGCTCTTTGTCATCGAAGCCGATGAACGGTTCGATTTTGCAACGCTTCCGGTACCGCTGGAGGAACAGCGGCGGCGGTCATATCCCCCCGCCGAAATTGCGGTCTTCGGAAAATAACCGGAAAACCGTTCTGCCGCAATGCCAAATGAATAATTAAGAATTAAGAATTAAGAATTAAGAATGAATAATGAATAATGAATAATGGAAAATGGAAAATGAAGCGGCAGGTTATCCATTTTCCCTCATTATTCATTATTCATTCTTAATTCTTAATTATCCTGACGGATTGAGGGCTAAACAACAAGAGGCGGGGCTTTGACACCCCGCCTCCTGTTAACCTAATCCTGCATCAACTCACACTACCATTTCCACGCACCGCCGACATAGCCGACGCTCTGGAAACCATCGCCGTCCCGGTCAAGTGCCGAATCGCCCGTGAAACCGCCGAAAACACTCAAGCACTTGAACTCGTA
>JAITQJ010000222.1 GCA_031288955.1 Planctomycetaceae bacterium
GCAATATCAGAGTTAACTTTAGAGCCGCGAACGCAAGTTCGCGGTTTTTTTTGCGAAGTTGCGGGTGATGAAGGTCGTTTGTCTGGGCTTGACAAGTACAAAAGGAAGACGGACAATAGAAAGCATTATGGCAAGACAAAAACCGCCCGAAGCAGGCGTGCCGGAATGGATTCTGACATACGGCGATATGATGTCGCTGTTGCTGTGCTTCTTCATTATGCTGTATTCGATGAGTATCATTGCCGAAATTAAATACGAGGCACTCGTAGAGACTCTGCAAAAAGACTTCGGCTATCAAGGTTCAAGCAAACAAAAATCAAAGTCCACGAAAACAACGGCAGCCCGGTCAAGCACAACCGAACGTTCCCGGCGGACTGCCGCTTTACTCGGCGGACAACCCGTTGTTACAACGCAGGGACAACAACTGAAAGTCCAAACGATTCGTATTGATGCCGAAAATATCAGAGGCGGACTTGTCCGTTTTGCTCTAGGCAGCGATGAATTGAGCGAACAGGCAAAAAAAGACTTGACCATAATGAAGGACATACTGCTTGGTTCGCCCTTCAAAATTATGATTAAGGGACACGTTGCTCCAAAAGAACAAGGAATGTATCGCCGAGACATTGACCTTGCTTATGCGCGGGCGGTCAACGTGCAGGACTTCTTGATGACGCTGGGATTTAAGGAGGAGTTTTTTCAGATTTCCGTTGTTAATGCTTCGGAGATGCCGAACCGGGCGATATTGCCAGCCGGTACCGACCCAAAACTAGCCGGTGCTTCTGCCGAAGTAATGCTCATCGATAAAACACTGCGGGTTTTGAATAATTGAGAATGAATAATCCCAAAGAAATAAAAAACATTCGTATTCCAATGCCGGAGCAGCCGGCGGCGGTGCGGGCAAAAAACTTTCTCGAAGTCCCTCTCGGCTATTCTCCCGATGATGCCGTCGCCGAAGCCAGCCGTTGTATTCAATGTAAAAAACCGGGCTGCGTCGAAGGCTGTCCCGTCAACGTGAAAATACCGGAGTTCCTCAAACTCCTTCGGGAAAGAAACTTTGCCGCTGCGGAACAAAAAATCAAAGAAACCAGTTCACTGCCCGCCGTCTGCGGAAGAGTTTGTCCTCAAGAAACACAATGCGAAGCCCGATGTATTCTTGGGAAAAAATCGGAACCTGTTGCCGTTGGTCGCTGCGAACGATTCGTTGCCGATTTCGTAAGAAATGGCTGCGAAAATACAGAGACACAGAGTATCTTGGAAACAAAGAAGACAGAATTAAAATATCCTCCGTGTCTCCATACCGCTGCGGTAAAAAAAGTTGCAGTCATCGGAGCGGGACCAGCGGGATTGACGGCGGCGGGCGATTTGGCATCTCTCGGATATGGTGTAACCGTTTTTGAAGCCTTTCACAAACCCGGCGGCGTGTTAATGTACGGCATACCGGAATTTCGTCTGCCGAAAGCGATTGTTGAATACGAGGTCAATAAACTCGCCGAACGCGGCGTAAAAATTGAATTGAACCAAGTCATCGGAAAAACGTTCACGATTGACGAATTGCTCGGCGAGGAAAATTTCGCTGCTGTATTTATTAGTGTCGGAGCGGGACTGCCGATGTTCCTGAACATTCCGGGCGAAGATTTAGGCGGCGTGTATGCGGCGAATGAATTTTTAACACGTTCCAATCTGATGAAGGCGTATCAATTTCCCGAAACCGACACGCCGATTGCAAGGGGTAAAAATGTTTGCGTTATCGGCGGCGGAAATGTGGCGATGGATGCTGCCCGAACGGCATTGCGGCTCGGCAGCGGAACGGTAAAAATCATTTACCGCCGGTCAAGAGAGGAGTTGCCCGCCCGCAGTGAGGAAGTACATCACGCAGAAGAGGAAGGTGTCAGGTTTTTGTTTTTAACAAATCCGTCCGCTTATCTTGACGACGGACACGGACGTGTTCGGGCATTGCTTTGTGATAAAATGCAACTCGGCGAACCGGACGAATCCGGCAGACGCAGACCGGTAATGGTACAGGATTCAGCGTTTGAATTGGAGACGGATTGTGTGATTGTTGCTGCCGGTGCGTTGGCAAATCCTTTATTGCCGCAGAGTACGCCGGGTTTGGAACTGACGAAACGCGGCTATATTGTTACAGACGAACACGGCAGGACGAGCAGGGCAAACGTTTGGGCTGGCGGCGACATTGTTACCGGCAGCGCAACGGTCATTCTTGCAATGGGTGCCGGAAAAATGGCGGCAAACGATATTCACGGCGTATTGTCTGGAAAATAGCGTACTGCCGCAAAACAGTTTCGCAACCGTAATGCTGCCGTTAAAGGGACATTCATCGTTTGACAAATCCTAAAAAGAAGTTACAATACCGGGCATCCCATTTTTGTCTTTTGTCTTGTCAATGAAAAAGAATGTCATTATCGCACAGAGCGGCGGACCGACTTGTGTGATTAACTCTTCACTGCGGGGCGTTATCGATGCCGCCCGTGAATTCGACAACGTCGGTACTGTTTACGGCGGCTGTCACGGTATTGAAGGTGTCCTCAAAGAAGAACTCCTCAACCTCTCCGCCCAACCGGAAGACGAAATCGCCCTGCTGCGCTACACTCCCGTTGCCGGTTCTATCGGTACGTGCCGCTATAAACTCAAAGCACATCAAAAAGAGGATTTTGAGCGTATCATCGAAGTAATGAAAGTTCACAACATCGGCTATTTCCTCTACAACGGCGGAAATGATTCGATGGACACGGCTAACAAAATCGCCCAACTTGCCCAACAGCGGGGACTCGATTTGACCGCCGTCGGTGTTCCGAAAACGATTGACAACGATGTCGGCGACAGCGAATTCAAACTTATCGACCACACTCCCGGCTACGCTTCCACCGCCAAGTATTGGCTTCATAGCGTTCAATATGCCAACGAAGAAAACAAAGGTTCTTCACCGGCAGACCCCGTGCTGGTGCTGCAAGCGATGGGACGCAAAATCGGATTCATTCCGGCAGCCGCCCGTCTTGCCGACCCGAAGCGGGAATTACCGCTGCTGATTTATCTTGCTGAAAGTTCACGGTCGTTGGAAGAATTGGCGGAGCATGTCAGGAGCAAGGTTAAAGAAGCCGGTCGCTGCATTGTTGTCATCAGTGAAGGTTTCAATGTCGGCGATGTCGGAGCAGTCAAGGATTCATTCGGGCATACGAGTTTCAGTGCCAGTCAGATGACGGTTGCACAAATCGTTGTCAATTATCTGAACCAGCACGGCATCGGAGCGAAAGGCGCAGCACGCGGCAACGTTCCCGGCACAGACCAGCGTCATTCTATCGGTTATGCTTCGCCTGTTGACCTGGACGAAGCGTACCGGTTGGGACAAAAGGCGATGGAGTTAGCGGCAACAGGACAGGGCGGTTATATGTCCACGATTTTGCGGGAACCGGGGCTGATTTACAATGTCCGCTATGATAAAGTGCCGCTGGAATTAGTGGCGAACAGCGAGCGGACATTTCCGTCTTCCTGGATATTGCCGGGCGGCAGCGATGTTTCGGACGATTTCGTCCGTTATGCGAAACCGCTTGTCGGCGAAGATATGTTATCGCTGCCGATGATTGGCGGTCGGCAGCGTTTGACCCGCTTTGAACCGATATATGCTGAAAAGAAACTTGCCGCCTACGTTCCCGAAGCGGACAGACCGCATTGATTAGACTTGGGTAAATTGATATTGGCTTCGACGAAAGACCACGCTCATCGGATTTATCTATCGCAGGGCATCTTTGCCGAAACGACATTGATTTACACGCAAAAACACTGGCAGGCACTGCCGTGGAGTTATCCTGACTACCAAAGCGGCAACTGCCAGACTTTTCTGACTCAGTGCAGGGAATTACTGAAACGGCTGCGAACCGGTTAAAAACGGTAATTTCCCCCGAATAGTTCTATGGTACTTTATGTGCATCAGCAACCGACAACCGTACCGCTTTACCGACATCGATTGTCTTGCGGTTCGTTTTCTGCTCAACCGTAATACTTTCCGGCGAAGTTGAAACCGCAGCGTATTTCACGTCCACCGTGTAATAGCCTATAACATTCTCTTTCGGTAACTGCAAATACGGATTGTCCTTGTCCATACCTTCCGGCACAACCTGTGCCGCCGCATCAAGCGGCTTGACCTCAAATTCCGTCTTGAGGACAGTAATCTGGTACTCGCCCGGCACAACACCGTGATACTTGCCGAGCGTTTGAATCTCCGCCCGTCCCGAAACGTTCGTTACGGCTCCAGCCGTATAACGCTGACCGGCAGTAACGTCTTTCGGTGCCAGTGTAACACTTGCCCCT
>JAITQJ010000225.1 GCA_031288955.1 Planctomycetaceae bacterium
CGAAGAAGGCACGATTGCCGCTGCCGCAACGGGAGTCGGAATGTTAATGAAATCCGCACCGCCGGAGGAGAAAAAGCCGCCCGTTGAATTTATTGCCGACAGGCCGTTCATTTATCTGGTACGGGATAACGCAAGCGGACTTATCGTTTTTATCGGTCACGTTGAAAAATTGTAAATATCCATTCCGCATCTTGTGCGTTGAAAAAGAAAAGACACAATCCGTAATCGTCTGTTTCCAATGTTTATTTTTGCTTCAAGAGTTTGCAGCAGTTGGAAACAGAAACGAAAGCGGAAACCTATATGAAAGGGTTTAGTGATGTTGAAGAAAGTTTCAGTTCTCTCGTTAGCAGTCATCGTTTTGACAATGGCTGCCGTTCAATCCGCCTCTGCACAAGGGAGGAGAAACCGCAATCCTGCGCCTGCGGCGGCTGCGGCTCCTGATGTAATCGAACAGGGCGGCAGCGTTTCCCCCGCTAAAGTTGTTATTGACGACGGAGTTCCGGGCAGCACCGGCGGCACGATCGGCAGCAGTACCAGAGGTACAACCACAATCACCAGCACCGGCGGCAGTACAACTACAATTACCACCAGCGGCGGTCATTGGGTGTATTACTACCGCGTGCGCTATATCGGTGACCGTAAGGTTGTCAGTCGCATCCCATACCGCAAGGTTTGGGTAGAAAATACGGCGGAGTGCGGCTGTCACTAAGCAGTATTGTTCAGAGCCGCCGCAAAACGGAGGCTCTGATTTTCCTTTTTTTCCTTTCCCCTAAACTCATTTCAATTAAACTATGAAGACAACAATTTTCGCTTTAACGTGTACCGTTTTTGTAACGGTATTAACCGCCTACGTTCCCGTCAGTGCCGAGGAACTCACCCGTAAACAAGTCGAGGAAACGTTCCAGAAACTCCTCGACTCCGGTCGAACGGCTTACGATGCTTCGCTTAACAAGACCGAAGACGGTGCTAAGGTAAGCATTAGCGACTCCGTTGCGACTGCCGCTGTCGGTACCGAATGCCGCACGGGCGTAAAAATCTGGTTTCAACTGGCAAAAGACGGTTCGTTTGTGAATCCGACGCTTCACCGCTGGGATCCCGGTGAACGTTTCAAGATTTTTATTCTCACGCCGGTACCGGCTTACGTTGCCTTGTTTCAGAATTATGCCGAAGACCGTCCTGCTTCGCGGCAGATTTATCCAGACAAGGAACATCCAGAAACGTTTTGTGCCGTTCCGCCGGGTAAGCCTTTTGCCTTGCCCGTCAACTTCAAAATGGACGATGATATGCGCAGCGAGATTCTTTCGCTGGTGATTTCACGTGTTGACGAACCGCGTATCGGCGGCACAACCATTGTGCAGGCAACGGCAACCGCAGCGGGGTCAGGTACGGTAACGGCGAGCGCAACGGCGAGCGTCCGGCAAAACATTGCCGAACGCACCGACCCGGTTACGCTAACGCAGACGACCGTTACCCGCGGTGTGTTGATGAGTCCGGTGGACAGGTCGAAGGCGAATGATTTTTTGACCGAGCAGAATACCGGAAAAGAGGCTTCCAAGGTCAGTATTTGCAGCGTCAGCGGTGTGGGGGAGAGCCGCAGCATTGATGATGTGTCCGTGTATGTACTCGGCACCGGACGCACTGCTCAATTTCAGATGACGTTGAGTAAGTAAGAGCGGGCAGATGCAAAATGACAAAAAGCGTACCGTGTTCAGCAAGCACGGTACGCCGTTTGTACGTCTGTCTTTTGTAACAAAAACTCGTTATCAATCGAAATTTGCTATGAAAAGTTTTATTTTTTTTATTCTTATTTGTCTCTGCTTTGCTGCCGATATGCAGGCAATGACGCTGCACATCCTTTGGATTACGGCAGCAAATGACTCCGAACTGAAACTTGACAAAGCCGCTATACCATCATTTACCGTTGATTATGATATGGAATCCGGCACACAGTTTGCCGCTGTTGAAGAACTCGGACACACCGTCAAGCATTATCATTTCGGAAAAGGAAATAAAGATGCTCCGCTTGAATCCAAGGCAATACTGCGTTCCATTTCCGCGATGCAGATTGCGCCAGACGATGCGGTGATGGTCTATTACCGCGGACACGGTGCTTTTGATGAACGGCAGCAGTGCCAATATTATTTGTTCACCAATGATGACGGAAAAAGCGATGACATTCTGTTACACTCTGATATGCGTTTGGCGGTAGAAAAACTGCGTCCCCGCCTTTCTATATTCTTTCGGGATTGCTGCAACGTTTTTTTACCGCTGCCGACCCGAGGAGTACAGGATGGGGTGATGAGTGAAGCACCCGAAGAACCAGCAAGAAAGTTGCCGCCGAAACTATTTGTATCCTTGTTTGTTCACTCACGCGGCGTTATTGACATCGGCTCGGCGAAAAAGGGATTAGCGGCACTGGCACAGGACTTTCCGGCAATGGTTGCGGAGAATTTCAGCGACTTACGTGAACCGGTTGACCGTGAATACTTCGACTATCAACTTGATTGCGGAACGGTTTTTTCCAATTCGTTAAAGAAAATAGTTACGAGCAATTATGGGAGTGCTTTAACGTGGCAGCAATTTTTGGGCTTGCTGACCAGAGATACCGAAAACCGTTTCCGTAAAATGCACCCCAGTGCGGCGGTACTTAAGGCTTGCGTCAAACACACGCCGCATTGTTATGTCCTTGGCGGCATCTATGCTTATCCTCAATTTGATGAACTGTTAAAGAACAGTGATATACCATCGGGATACTTTGAATTTGAGGGTGAACCGGCGTACGGCGGGGTCAGAATGACACGGGTTAAAGAAGGCTCACGCGGTCAAAAATACGGCTTGGAAGTCAACGACATTATTTACGCTGTCGATGATGTTGTTGTTACGACAAATACGGAACTCGACCTTGCCGTGCGGGCATTGGGGGCTGACGGCAAATTGAAATTCACACTGATAGATTGCCGTATAACCGATGAAAAAAGCCCTGAAAGAATAAAAGATTTTAGTTTTCCCGACATCCGCGCTCCGCTGCGGGATTGATAGACTGTCCGGCGTTGTCGGGTCGTCTTCGCTGTGTTGCCGACTTTTCGTCGGAATAAACAGCGAAACACCATCATTTCGTACCGTTTTAGCGTATCCATTAGACTTGTTTTTTCACGCCTGCATCGGTTCTACCTCAATTTGAAAAGAGAAAAGGATAAATCGCGAAAAAAGTAAAAGAAGAACACACACACACACAAAAAAAAAAAAAAACTCTGCGGTCTTCGCACCTTCGCGATGAAACAAACAAACGATAGGGAGCGGTACATCGTCCGCTGCGCCTCGTTGGACTGCCGCCTTTAATCCTTCGATGCCTCTATTTAGCGTCCCGTTTTCGAGAATCGACTGCCGCTGTGTCCGCTGCGCAAGGACAGAATCGTGTGTAACGATTATCAGCATTGCTTTTTGCGTCAACTCCAAGAGTAAATCACCAATTTGCGATGCGGCGTGCCGGTCAAGATTTCCCGTCGGTTCGTCTGCCAAAAGCCGCGCAGGCTGAAACACCAATGTTCTGGCAATCGCTACCCGCTGCCGCTCTCCGCCGGAAAGTTCTGCTGGTCGGTGTTCCAATCGTTCAGATAATCCAACCCGGTGTAACAATTC
>JAITQJ010000261.1 GCA_031288955.1 Planctomycetaceae bacterium
AAGTCCGACGCAAATCGTTGTTTCTGCTGATTTGGCGGAAGAGGACAACCTTTGGCTTCGGAGTTTGCGTGATGATTTGGACGTTGCCGGTATGGACAGAGTTATTACACAGCAGGAACGCAGTGACGGCAAATTATCTGCCGAGGCATATTTGCAGGTGATTTTGAAAGCGAATCCGTTTATATTTCAGGATATTCAAGATATGAGACGTAAAACATTTGACGAAGTAATGGAAGAAGCAGGGGTAACCGCAAAGTGGGGCAATCGCGGCATCGTCCTTGGAGAGGAACGCGGCATCATCCGCGGCAAGGCTGATGACGTAATATCCGTTTTATGTACCCGGTTTCAGTCTGTTCTTAAAACGGTTCAGGAAAGCATCAAATCATACACCTATTTAATCGCTTTGGATTCCCTGTTGGAAGCGGCAGTTACCTGCGGAAGCATTAAGGATTTTCGGCAAAATCTCGTGCGCTAAAAAGTTGCTGTATAAATAGACTTGTTCCGTAATATGTCATTGCGATAATTCCCATAGAACGTCCTAAAAAAACAAGACGAAAGCATTTCTTGCGGACGAAACTTGTCTGTGCTGCACTCAATGAAGGAATGAAAATTCAGTTACCGAACAAGTCTAATGAAGAAAAAAGATAAGAAATTGTCCCTTGGAGCAAAAGCCGCCGTTTTCAAGGCACTTGCTCATCCGACGCGGCTGCAAATTGTCGAAAAACTGGCGGAAGGCGAACAGTGCGTTTGCGTCCTGCTTGAAATGTTCGACATTGACTTTTCGACCATTTCCCGGCATCTTTCCGTTCTGAAAAATGCCGGTATCGTCGTTGCTGACAAACAAGGAAAAAATGTTTATTACTCTCTCAAATGTCCCTGCCTTTTGGATATGTGCGATTGCTTGGATAAGGTGTTAGGAAAATAATCTGATTGTTTGACTCTGGACAGATTGGGTATTTTATGATAGAATGACGATGAACTGTTAGGGACAGTCATTTTTTTGACATAACATTTGCTCTTTTTGCCAAATAACAAAATATGATAACACAACAACCGTGCTGTTGCGGCGGTGCTTGTCAACCGCCTATTACAGTAGATTCCCGATTGAATTGGCGCGACCGTCTCGGCTTTGCGGCAATGCGGTTCGGCTTCGGACGCGACCGCTACTCCATTGAGCCGGGACTGTATGCTGCCGGTTCGCCGAATCTGGAATCGCCCGTTCTCGTAACGGCAAATTACAAAATGACTTTCGACATTTTGCGCTCAAATCTGACTGGAATCAACGCTTGGATTCTTGTTTTGGATACTCACGGAATCAATGTTTGGTGTGCTGCCGGTAAAGGAACTTTCGGTACCGATGAAATAGTACAAAAAATCAAGCAAGTTCGTTTAGATTCCGTTGTTTCTCACAAAAACATCGTCGTTCCGCAACTTGGTGCGCCGGGAATTGCCGCTCACGAAGTCAAGCAGCAAACCGGTTTCAGAGTGAATTACGGACCTATCAGAGCGGACGGCATAAAAAAATATCTGGATGCCGGTATGAAAGCAACACCGGATATGCGGCAGTTCAGATTTCCGCTAAACGACCGCATTGCTCTTGCGCCGCTTGAATTGACCGTTATGTTCAAATGGATAATCCTGCTTATTCTGTTCCTTGCCGGAATGTCGGGATTTCACGCTTCGGAGTATTCGCCGCAGCATATCATCAATACCGGTATTCCGGCAGTGATTATTCTTACAGCGGCGTGGATTGCCGCCGGTTTTCTTATTACTGCATTGCTGCCGTACATTCCGGTAAAAATGCTTTCCCTCAAAGGAATGTTCGTTGGTTTTCCGTTGGCGGTACTCGGCGGAATTTACTGGGAAAATTACCGTTTCGATAATGCGTTTGGAATGGACGGTTTAGGACTGATGATTATCGGCATATCGGGTTATCTCGGTCTTGTGTTGACCGGCTCGATGCCCTACACGTCCATTTCCGGTGTCAAAATAGAAATGCGGAAAATGCTGCCGGTCATCGCCGCCATTTTTTCGCTCGGCTTGACATTCTGGACTGTTGGACGTTTTTTGTAACAAAAATAGAAATAATGAAACTGCGATATTTGAATGATGAACTGACTCTTCGTCAGGATTCCGGTAAATGTACCGGCTGCGGAGTTTGTCTGGATGTTTGCCCTCATTCCGTTTGGCGTTTGGAGGGACGTAAAGCAGTGATTGCCGATTTAGCAGCGTGTATGGAATGTGGAGCGTGTGCCAAAAACTGCATCGCCGGTGCGATTTACGTTCACTCCGGTGTCGGCTGCGCCCGTGCCGTCATCAACGGTATTATCAGCGGAACAGAGCCGTGCTGTGACGGAAAATGTTAAGGAATAGGCAACTATGCGCAAAGTGTTTTTTGTAACGATAAACGTCAGGCAGTGCGTATCAGATTGCGAAAGAATACCGATTCCGCTTTTTCGCTGTTCCTTGTTTTGTTAGTCAACATAGCGTACAATCCGGGTTCTCAATTAGAAATACCCGATAGGTAAGGAAGCAACTAATGTCCCGAATCCTCCCCGTACTGTTTTTCGTAACCGTCCTTGCCAACTGCGTCTTTGCCCAGGACGAACGGGAAAAAACAATTCGTCTGCCGCAATCCGACGTTCATTACAGAATGGTCAAGGATTATATCGAAGACGTTCCCGATGCCGATTACAAACACGCCTCGCCCGAAGCATACGAAGCGTTCCGCGACATCAAGTATTCTATTCGTATCATTTGGGGTGTCTATTCAATGCAGAACGTCGAAGCATCGTGGCCCTTTTTGAAGTATTCTTTCGCCCAGCGGCAGGAATATCAAAATCTGTACAAAAACTTCAATCCAACGGAATTCGATGCCGAAGAATGGATGCAATGGTTTGACCGCTGCGGTATGCAGGCGTTCGCCTTCATCACGAAACATCACGACGGCTTTTCAATGTGGCACACGAAAGCCCGCATCAAACGGAGACCGAACTGGCTCAACCCCGCCAACCAAATTATTGAAAAATGCGATTTGGCGTACAGTATCGAAGAAACGCCGTTTAAGCGGGACATTGTGAAAGAACTCTGCGATGCGGCGAATAAACACCGTATCAAAATCGACCTCTATTTTTCACATATCGACTGGTATGATACCGATTTCCGCGGCTATCATTATCATCCGTTAATGACACCCGAAGCGGTTTTGCATCCCAAAGATTTCGGTTATCAAACGCCGCAGATAAGCGGACGGCTAATGACTCCCAATCTGACCGCCGAAGAGAAAGTCCGGCTTGTTGCCCGGCATCGGGAACAGATTCGGGAACTGCTCACCAACTACGGCAAAGTTGATATGATGTGTTTTGATGAATATCTCGGCAAGGATATTTGGCAGGAAGTAAAGAAGACGGTAAAGATGATTCGTGAATTGCAGCCGGACATAATGCTGCGGTGCCGAGGTATCGGCAATTACGGCGATTATTATCAGCCGGAAGGAACAATACCGGTCGGCAAAAACAGTTCAGCGATGCCGTGGATGTCGATTTGTCTGTTGGCGAAACAGTTTGCATACGACCCGAAGGCGGAGAATTACAAAGGGGCAGGCTGGGTGATTCACAGCCTGATTGATTGCGTTGCGAAGGGCGGCAGTTTTATGGTGTGTCTTGGTCCCGATGCGAAAGGCAATTTTCATACGAAGGCGGTCGAACAGTTGGAAGAAGTCGGACGTTGGTTAAAGGTCAACGGTCAGGGCATTTATGAAACGCGCGACCGGCAAAATTGGAAAGAGGGCGGCAAAGACCGACCGGAAATCAAGTACACGTGGAGCAAGGACAAAAAGTTTGTATATGGTTTCGTAGAGCAGTTCCCTGAAAAAGAACTGCGGATTGAAACATTGACTCCGCAGCAAATTAAGTCGGTCAAACTGCTCGGCTATGACAAACCGTTAGAATGGAAAGCCGGCGGTAAGGGAATTGTTATCACGATTCCTGATGCGTTGAAGCGTCCGTGTGATTACGCCTGGTGCTTTCAGGCAGAGATAGAATGATTGTTTTTACCGCGTGTAAATCGGCAGTGCGCCTTTTTCAAGTTGCAGTATCGTCAGGTTTATCGACGTGGTATAAACTTTGCCGATGTAACCCTGTGACCACGAACCGTCGCCGGAAGCCTCCGCAATGAGACGCTTAAATAATTTACTGCGGTAATCGTTCCAAATCGTTCCGCCCTGCCGGTACATTACCTGGGCATAATAATAATGCGCATAGTGCCAATGCCCGTCGTTTGTGTTACCGATATTGCCGAGTGTCCGTCCGCAATACTTTAACAGGTTCGGCACAAACACATCATCGTATTCTCCTGCATCAAAGAGGCACGCCACTGCCGCGGCACTAATCGGCGGTCTGCCGCCTCCGCCGTGTGTGTTATACTGCACACCGTCCGCTCCCTTGCGGATAGAACAACGATGAATATATTTGACCGCCTTGTCAATTATTTCTTTCGGCACTGATATTCCTGCATTCCGGCAGCCCCGCAGTGCCTGCACTTGCGTAATTGTTGTCGAACCTTCGTCGAAATCGCCGCCGTCTTTGGCACTGACATACCCCCAGCCGCCTGCTTTGGTTTGGGCTTGTCCGCAAAAAGTAACGGCGCGGCTCATTACGTCCATCAACTCCTGCCGCCGGGCTTCGTCTTCCTCTTCGCCGAAAACTTGCGAAAGAAACAGCAGCCCGAAGCCGTGTCCGTAAGTGTAGCGGTCATCTTTGTCGTCGCCGATGAGTCCGTTCTGGCGGCTGCGTTTAACGAGAAAGTCAATAGCGCGGCGGATGTTCGGAGCGTATTTGCCTTGTGTTGCCGTTGAACCCTCGGCAAGCAGAGCGATTCCCGCCATACCGGTCATTGCGGACGGATACATTCCGTTGGCATCCCAACCGCCGCGCCGGGACTGATTTTCCGCCAGCCAATCGAGTCCTTTGGCAATAATACTGTGTAAATCATCGTCATTGACTTGTGCCTCAACCTGAATGGAAAAAGACAAAAGGCAGAGAACGCAGAATAAGTGTTTCACGAATCGCAGTGAAATAGAGGCAACGTGTCATATCATACACAGCGGAGTCCGCTGCCGCAAGACGGCGGAGCGGGCAGAGTATAAAGCCGGTTTTATCTGCGCTGCCCGAATTAGCCTTTCATCAACCCGCACTCCGTATGAAGTTATGTGCCAAACACTTGACGCAGGACTTTTTTCGGTTAGAATAACGTCCTGCGGCAGTGATACTGCGGGATGGTGTAAAGGCAGCACGAATGGCTCTGAACCATTTAGTCGGGGTTCGAATCCCTGTCCCGCAATTTTTTTCCCCCGACAATTCATCACTTTTCCGGCAATCTGCCTTCTTTTTTGCTGTTTTCTACGTAACTCTACGGTTGCGGCTCTGCTTGACTTTCGTGTCCGTTTTGCCGTTCCACCGGCACGACGGCTAACCGAAGTCCGACCCTGTTTTGGTGCGTGTCCGGTATATCCCCTTTGCGGCTCGCACTTCGGCAGTACACGGCGGCACGTCCCCAACATCCGCCCCGCTGGACACGGTACATACCGACTTCCGGCCCCGTCGGGTCTGTAACCGTTCCCGCCGGATAATTATCAAACCAGTCG
>JAITQJ010000290.1 GCA_031288955.1 Planctomycetaceae bacterium
CCTGCAACGGTTTCGTGAAACACTTCATCGTCGCTCACTGCCGTTTGCAGATGCGTGTCCCAGTTGACGAGCCGCTTACCCCGATAGATTTTTCCTTCCTGAAAGAGTTTGAAGAAAAAATGCCGCACGGCTTTGGCACATACCTCGTCAAGGGTAAAACGTGTCCTCGACCAATCGCAGGAACAGCCCATTGCTTTGAGTTGTTCGATGATGCGTTCCTGATATTTTTCTTTCCATTTCCAAATCCGTTCAACGAGGGCTTCCCGACCGATGTCGCGGCGTGTCAATTTTTCTTCTTCAAAGAGCCGGCGTTCGACGACGGCTTGGGTGGCGATACCGGCGTGGTCAACTCCCGGAATCCAGAGAGCATCAAAGCCTTGCATCCGTTTCATCCGAATCACAATGTCTTGCAGCGTGTTATTGAGAGCGTGTCCGAGGTGCAGCGCACCGGTTACGTTCGGCGGCGGAATCACGATGCAAAACGGTTTTTTTTCCAGAGAGGCGGAATTGCGGAACAATTTCTTTTCGTCCCAAAATTTTGTCCATTTCTCTTGTGCGGCGGCAGGGTCGTACTGTTTGGGTATTTCAATTTCGCTCATTTGTTTGTCAAAAATCGTCTGAAATTTCTGCGTAATGACAGAACGGCTCATTTTACCATATTCCCGCAAAAAAGGAATTTGCGGATTGTTTTGTTGTCTGCATACTGGAATTATTGAAAAAAATAGTATTTTCCGCAAACTTTACCTAAACTGTATTACTGGTTTTAACCGATACAGATGACATAGATTCAGGTTGATTGTAAGAACTCCCCCTTTGGAGCAGTATTATGACACTAAAAGCGGTAAAAACTTTACTTGTTCTCTGCCTTTTCGTTCCGGTTTCATTTGCACAGGAAGCCGTCCTGCGTTGGGAGACCAACTTTGACGCAGCCGCAGCCAAGGCACAACAAACACAACGGTTCCTGTTCGTCCATATCGTCGGCAACCCCGCTCCGTCAGCGCAGGGGGTTGACCCGTCGCGGCAGATGGATGCCGAAGTGTTCACCACGCCGGAGGTTATTACCGGTTTAACCGCCGACTATATTTCCGTGCGTATCAATGTTAGTGAACAGCCGCAACTGGCGAAGAAGTTTAACGTTACAGCATTGCCGACGGATTTGGTGCTGCGTCCTGACGGTCAGTTGGTTCACCGCCGTCAGGGGAGCATTACCGCAGCGCGGTTTTGCCAATACCTCGTTTTCCTGAAAAATACGGCACAAGCCGCAGCGCAAACTCCGGTCAAGCCCTCGGAAACAGCACCAGCGGCGCAAGCCGCTGCGGCACCGCAAGTCAGCGCACAGGCTATTCCCCCTGTGGAATCGCTGCACGACCCGTTCACCCGGCAGGCAGTACCGGCAGCCGTTCCGCATACCGCGGCGAACCCGTTGCGTGAAGCGGAACCGGTAAAAATCGAACCCGCCCGTCCGGTATTGGAAATCAAGGCACCAGTTGCGCCGCCGCCGGTTCAGCCTCCTGCTGCCGCTGGTTATCCGCAAGCCAACCGTTCGGTTTCCGCACCGCCCGTCTCGCCTGCACCGATGGAAAAAAATGCCGCCGGAAAACAGCATATCGTTGAAGTACCGCTGGCGTTGGAAGGATTTTGTCCCGTAACGTTGAGTTTAGAAGAGCGTTGGGTTAGCGGTAATCCGGTGTACTGCACGATGTACCAGGGTGCGGTGTTCCGTTTTACGTCGCAAGAAACGTTGTTAGCGTTTGCCAAAGAACCGGCGCGGTTTGTACCGGCGGCAATGGGCGAAGACATCGTTTTAATGGTTGACCGAAACAAACGTGTCAACGGCAGCCGCGAATTCGGGGCTTGGTTTCAGAGCAGGGTCTTTTTATTCTCCAGTCAGGAAACGCTGGATGCGTTCGCAGCGAAGCCGGAGTATTACGCCGAAATTGCCGCCAAATACGAAACCGCACGCCGGGACACACATTATCCGGTAACGTATTAGGGAGTGCCGGAAAACAGCCCGCTGAAACCTTTTACCTCGGCAAATCACGGAAGAAGATACGTCCGTCTTTGATAAGAACGTTCTGTCCCGTACCTGTTTGGATGCCCTGCGGCGTTGAAATCAGTATGTCGTCCGACACATTCCGCTGTTTGTACGAGACCGGTGTATCTACAGAATACGGCAGCGTAAAAAGCGAAGACGGAAAATTGGGCGAAGAGTGAAGTGTGAAAAGCGAAGAAACAGGCATAATGGTTTCCATTGTGTTTTCGCGTTCATCGGGCAAAACTCCTTTCATCGTTCCTTCTTCCTTCACCGGATATAATTCTTTCCACGCAAACTGCCCCAAATTGAGCGGAGTTTCCGGCGCAGCCGCTGCCGGTTTATGAGCGTTAATTTGCTCATACGGGTCGAGCCGCTGATTGATAGCGTTTAACTGATTTTCCCGGACATAGTTCACGGTCGAATGTTTGACAAATTTCAACAGCGGAAAAATCATAAACGCAATGAACATTCCTAACGCCGCCGAAGCGAAAAAACCTGCCCAGCCTTTCAGTTTCCGGCGGGACACATTGGTCTCGGTATAAAGCCGAAGCGGCGGCGCAGGTTCTGCCGCCAACGGTTTTTTATCCTGTTTGTCCAGCGTGTCCCAGATTTTTGCACAAGTCCGGCTTGCTAAATGCGCCGGCGGTTTTATCGTTGCCGAAATCGAACGCAGCGGGGCTAAATCCCTTTCAATGGCAGCAAGTTCTTCGAGCAAAAACGGTTCCTGCCGTATTTCCCTTTCAATACGGGAGGTTTCCGTTTCCTCTAACGAATGGAGCAAATAGCCCAGCAGGAGGTCCCGCGAAACGTTCACGTTCCCGCCCGTCTTTTTACCTGCCGCCTGATTGATGGTTTCGTTCGATTCCATATTTCACCGTTTATGTTTTATCGTTCCTAACTTGGGATTGCCTTTTCAGGATATTATTCAGGTTATCGACAGCACTGCGAAGCCTGCCGGGCATTGACCCTTTTACAATGCCGAGCGTTTCGGCTGCCTCGCTGTACGTTAAACCTTGAAAATATACCAATAACAGTGCCTGCTTCGTTTTCTCCGGCAGCAAATTAACCGCATCACGCACCCGCCGTGCTTCTTCGTCGGACACAGCTTTGGTTTCCGGTAAAGTTTCGCGTCCTTCGAGTGTTTCGGCAATCGTCAATGCTTCACCGTCTCTGCCGAACTCTTCATCAATGCTGATGACATTAAAACGTTTCCTTTTATGCAGAAAATCATTGGCACAATTCGCTGCAATCCGGTACAGCCAGGGACGAAACTTCTTGTCCGAATCGAATGTATCAATCCGTTCGATAATCCGAATGAAAACCGTCTGAAACACATCTTCGGCGTTCGCACTGTTTCCGCCGAGATAATGGTACAGGTACCGGTAAAGTTCCGCCTCGTAACGTATCACGAGTTGGTTGAAGGCTTCGCGGTTCTTTGCTGACCGGTATTCCTCCAGGAGTTCTTCGTCTCTCCGGGCGGCGTATTGACAATCTGTCGTCAAAATGTTCATTTCGTTGGCACTGCGTAACATTGTACACCTCTTCGCTGTATTTTGATAATGCTGCCGGGATTTTTTGTCCCTCTATTATCAGTAATAATCATTTCCCGTGCCAATCGAAAAAATAATTATGCCGGTGCCTGGACTGTTTTGACGAAAAACTCCATAAATCTATACTGTTTCGGGCGATAAATGTTTGAAATAATTTGTTTATTTTTTCATTTTTCTCTCAAAATCTTACCTAAATTACCAATAATTGTCCCAAAAATTTTGTAAATTTTGGAAAGATGTCCGCCGTTGAACCGGCTTTTGTAGATTTTACCGACAACGGTGTGAACCTAAAAACAGTTCTTTTCGACGGCAGCGCAAACCGCACCGGTCAGTTGAGCGAGTTGTCCGTCCGTGACGCAGTACGGAGGCATCAGATAAATCAGCCGACCGAACGGACGAATCCAAACGCCTTGTGCAACGAAAAACTCTTGCAGCCGCCGCGTGTTGACCGGTTGGCGCATCTCAACAACACCGATTCCGCCGAGAATACGTACATCGGCGGCATTCGCGTTATTTCGGCACGGTTCTAAACCCGTTTTCAAGCGGTTTTCGATGCGGGCAATATCGTTTTTCCATCGGGCAGACTCCAATAAATCAAGACTTGCGTTCGCGGCAGCACAGGCAAGCGGATTTGCCGTAAAAGTCGGTCCGTGCATAAAAACGCCGCCGTCAGCGGAAATTCCTTCGGCAACTTTTCGGCTTGTCAAAACTGCCGCTAAAGTCATATAGCCGCCGGACAATGCCTTTCCGATACACATAATATCCGGTTGGATTTCAGCCCATTCGACGGCGAACATTTTCCCCGTCCTGCCGAAGCCGGTTGCGATTTCGTCGGCTATCAGCAAAATGTCATATTCGTTACATAAACGCCGGATATGTTTCAGATATTCAGGGTGATAAAACCACATTCCGCCGGCACCTTGAACGACGGGTTCTAAAATAAACGCCGCCGTTTCCGAAGCATATTTTCGGAACAGATGTTCAAGTTGCTCTATCTCCGCTTGAGCCGTGTCAGAACAGAAATGACCGTGAAAGGGGATTTTCGGCTTTTCGGCAAATATCTGTTTCGGTAAAACGCCCTGAAAAAGCGTGTGCATACCATTGACGGGGTCGCAAACAGACATCGCCCCCAGTGTATCGCCGTGATACCCGCCCCGCAGTGTCATTAGACGGAATTTAGCCGCTTGACCTTGCGCTTGCTGATATTGCAGCGGCATTTTCATCGCCGCCTCAACAGAAACAGAACCGGAATCGGCAAAGAACACCCTGTCCATATTTTTCGGTGCCAGGGCGAGGATTTTTCGTGCAAGTTCAACGGCTCCCCGATGCGTGATACCGCCGAACATAACGTGCGCCGTTTTGTCAAGTTGCTGCCGAACGGCTTCATTCAGCGCAGGGTGATTATATCCGTGTATTACACACCACCACGATGCCATTCCGTCAATCAGTTCGCTGCCGTCTGCTGTGTAAAGCGTACAGTTTTTTGCACTGGTAATCGGAACAACAGGCTGCGGCTCAACTGCCGAAGTATAGGGATGCCAAAGATGTTCTCTGTCAAAACGCAGCAATTCGGCGATGTCTTCGTCCCGGTGGCTTTGCATAGAATCAATCTTATCCCAAACGGATTGAAGTTTATCTGCGGCAGCGTTCCATACATCAATACGTGCTGCGGAGTTGTCCGAATTCAAATTGGCGAGAAAAGGAATGTCGGCAAGAACCGGAACGCCGGATAAACGGAGTATTGTTTCGATATTATTGCAGCGTATCTCTTCGCCGGTGCTGTCTTTCTGTACGGAATTAGAAACGCAGCCGACAATAGGAATGTTTTGACGCTGCAATTCACGCAGCGAAAGCATCACCTGATTGATACAGCCGACCCGATTGTCAAAGACGAGCAAAACAGGCAGGGCGGTTTCACGAATCAAATCGAGTATCGTATCGGTACCGTTGAGCGGTACCCAAAGTCCGCCCGCTCCTTCAACGATAACGCAATAGCCTTGCTCCTGAAGTTCCCGAATTTGATGGACAATTTTTTGAATGTCAATCGTTCGGGATTCGAGTTGAGCGGCAAAATGCGGAGAACAGGGAACACGGAAACACTCCAACGCCAGAATCGTTTTTTTGCCGGTAATATCACAAACGGCGTTTTGGTACGATTGGACATCAGGAGCGATACCGTCTTCAACGCCAGTCTGGACGGGCTTGATGACGGCGGTTTTGCGTCCCGATAATAAAGATGCACGATAAAGAGCCGATGCAAAAACGGTCTTTCCGGCATCGGTATCCGTTCCTGTAACAAAGCAGCCTTGATGTATCATAGAATCGTGTGGAGTCAATGAATCAGTCAGACTAATGCGGTAAATCAAAATCCAGTGTTCCGACAATTTCGCTCACGGATTTTGCTCCAAGTTCATTGAGGGCTTGCGGCAGGGCATCGAGAATCTGCATCGCT
>JAITQJ010000335.1 GCA_031288955.1 Planctomycetaceae bacterium
AAATATCAGATACACGAAGAACAGCCGGAGGGTTACAATGACGGAAAGGAGTCTGTCGGAATGATTAACGGCAAACCGGTGGGTGATTTACCGGAAATCGACGACGATACTATTGGCAACATCCTTCTGCCGCCTAACGGTCAGGGAGAAGATTACAACTTTGGCGAATTGGAAAAGCCGCCGGTTGACCCGCCGCCGGAACCGATACCCGGTTCGATTAGCGGCTATGTTTACGTTGATGCCGACAAAGACGGTATCAAAGACGACAACGAAGCCGGTATCAGCGGTGTAACTATCAGGCTGGAAAAATGGGACGGCGAGAAGTATGTTTTTGTTAAGGACACGATAACAAACGAGAACGGTTATTATATTTTCGATAACCTTGCCCCGAACGAAACGTACCGGATAATTGAAACGCAGCCGGCAGAATACGATGACGGAGAGGAATCTATCGGTTCACTCGGCGGCAGCCAATCGATAGATGATGTGATTGAAAACATTGTGTTGCTGAACGGCGGTAACGGTATAAATTACAACTTCGGCGAATTGAAAAAGCCGCAAGACCCTCCGCCGCCGGTTGACCCTCCGCCGCCGGTTGACCCTCCGCCGCCAGTTGACCCGCCGCCGGTTGAACCGCCGAATCCGCCGATTTCTAATGCGTCCCCTCCACCGATACCCGGCTTTACACCGCTGGGACGTTTGCCCGGCTCCGGCGGCATTGCCGGAACACCGGGGGCAACCGCCTGGAATGCGCCGGGTTTAGGAGAGACCCTGCGGACTGGTTACGGCGGAAGCGGCGTTGCGGCTGTAGAAAACGCCTGGCATTTAAGCGTCATCAATGGCGGGTATCCCCGTGAAAACGGTAATTCCGACGGTTTGCTGGCAACAACATACAACAGCCAAACAACGCAAATCCTTGCTGCCGAAGACAGCGAAAATTCGGTAACACGCTATGTTTCTGTTGCCTGGACACCGCTGCCGATGAACCAAAGCGGTTGGTACGTTCGGGATAAAAACGGAAAAATCCGCAAGCGGTTCACATTCGGTCCCGACGGCGGTATTCCGCTTGTCGGCGACTTCAACGGCGACGGTATTGATGAACTTGCGGTCTTTCACAACGGCAACTGGTACATCGACATCAACGGCAACGGTCTCTGGGACGATGAAGACCTTTGGAGCGAACTCGGCAGCGTCGGCGACCAGCCTGTTGCCGGTGATTGGGACGGCGACGGCAAAGCCGACATCGGTATTTTCGGTCGGCAATGGAGCGGCGATGCGGCAGTGCTGCAAGACGAACCCGGTTTGCCGAGCGATTTGAATACGACGGAGTCCGGCAGACCGAAGAACGTACCGCCGAACGTTACGTTGAATATCGCCAGAGTGCAGCAAAGCGAAAACGTCCGTGTGATGAAACACGGCAATCCGAAAGGGCAAAGTTCCGGTGTCCGGTTCGATGTTATCGACCACGTTTTCCAATACGGCAAGCCGGGCGATAAAGCGTTCACCGGTGATTTTAGCGGCGACGGTGTTACAAAAATCGGCGTTTATCGGGACGGCAACTGGTACATTGACCGCAACGGTAACGGTCAATGGGACGAAGAAGATATTTTCGTGGACAGCCGTCAGGAAGGAGTTATCACCTCTGCCGGAACGGATTACGGTATTCCGGTTGTCGGCGACTTTAACGGCGACGGTATTGACAACATCGGCTTGTATGTCAACGGCGTTTGGCACCTGGACACGACCGGCGACTTCAAGTTTGACTCGAAGGTCGAGTTCGGCGAGGCAGGCGATTATCCGGTTGTCGGCGACTTTAACGGCGACGGAATGGTGCAGTTAGCGTTGTACCGGTCGAGTGCCAACGAATCGCTGCAAGCGATAAACGCACCGGAAGCGGTGTCGGCAGAAGCGACGGAACGTGTGGCGAGTCAGTTCACCGGCGATGAAGGTCAGCAGAACACTGACCAGGGAGCATTACCGGAAACGATGCAGCATCACGGACGCTCGCAGCACACGCCGCATACGAATGCGCCGCTGAAACGGTAAGGCGGATTGGATTTATTGCCCGTTGCCGGTTATTTTGTTAGAATGAAACGAAATAACCGACAACTGGTCAATGCCAGATAATAACGCTATGGCGATTCATCCCCTTGCCGGAAAACCGGCTCCGCAATCCCTGCTCGTTAATCTTAACGAACTCGAAAAAGCGTATTACGAAACCAAACCGGATACGTCAAATCCGGCGCAACTCGTTGCCTTCGGAACCAGCGGACACCGCGGCACTTCGCTGGACGGTTCGTTCACCGAATCGCATATTAGGGCAATCTGTCAGGCAATTTGCGATTACCGCCAATCAAAAGGTTATACCGGTCCGCTGTATCTCGGCAAAGATACGCACTGTCTTTCCAGTCCCGCTCAAAGAACGGCGTTGGAAGTTTTCGCAGCAAATACGACGGCTGTTGTTTATCAGGACGATGACGGCTACACGCCGACACCTGTCATTTCGTGGTTTATTCTGCAAGATAACCAAAACAGAAAAGACCATTTTGCAGACGGCGTTATCATTACACCGTCGCATAATCCGCCGTCAGACGGCGGCATCAAGTACAATCCCCCGAACGGCGGACCTGCCGATACCGATGTAACCAACTGGATTCAGAATAAGGCAAACGAATATCTGAAAGCCAACCTGAACGGTATAAAACATTTGCCGTATCACTCGGCAATCAATGCACCGTGTATTTCAGCAACGGATTTTCGTAACGATTACATTGCCGCTCTTGACACGATAATTGATATGAAAGCGATAGCCGATGCGAAGATTCGTATCGGCGTTGACCCGCTCGGCGGGGCAGGATTTGCGTACTGGCAACCGATTGCGAAAAAATTCGGTCTCGACATTACGGTCGTCAATCAGAAAATCGACCCGCAATTTTCGTTTATGTCCGTTGACCACGACGGCAAAATCCGTATGGATTGCAGCAGTCCGTATGCGATGCAGGGACTTGTTGCCTTGAAAGACAAGTTTGACATTGCCTTTGCCAACGACCCCGATACAGACCGGCACGGTATCGTTGTGCCTTCGGTCGGGTTGATGCCCCCAAATCATTATCTTGCCGTTGCGATTCAATACCTTTTCACGCACCGGAATTGGAGCGGTATTGGTGTTGGTAAGACATTGGTTTCAAGCGGTATCATCGACAAGGTTGCCGCCGATTTGGAGTTGAAATTGGTCGAAGTTCCCGTCGGGTTCAAATGGTTCGTTGACGGCTTGTACAACGGCACGCTTGGTTTCGGCGGCGAGGAAAGTGCGGGAGCGAGTTTCCTGCGTTTTGACGGCAGCGTTTGGTCAACGGACAAGGACGGCATTATCCTGAATCTGTTGGCGGCGGAAATTCTGGCGAAGACGGGCAAAGACCCCGGCGTGCTGTATCAGGAAATCGAGGCAAAGTTCGGAAAATCGTTTTACACTCGTATTGACCAGTCAACGACACCGGCACAGAAGGCGGCGTTCAAGAACCTGACACCGGAAAAAGTAGCGGCAACGGCATTGGCGGGCGATAAAATTACGGCGAAACTGACGAATGCGCCCGGCAACGGAGCGGCGATTGGCGGCTTGAAAGTGGTTTCAGAAGGCGGCTGGTTTGCTGCCCGACCGTCCGGTACGGAAAACATTTACAAGATTTACGCCGAATCGTTCAAGAGCGAAGCACATTTGCAGCAGATATTGGACGAGGCTGGAAAAATTGTCGATGCGGCATTGGTGTGAAAAGACGCAGTCGCTATCAATGACAGGTGCGGTTGCCCCCCCTCTTGCCAATAATTTAATAAGAGGTATATTATTGAACGTTGGCAATGGAGAGGCGGTAAGCCCCCCTGTTGACAGCCTTCAGGATTAAGTTATAATCCTATCATCATCGTTGAAGAACAATGTTTTTCAGAGTTGATGCTGGTCTTTCAAAAATAGGTTGTGATGAAAACAGCAGGTTAATAGTTATCCAACGTAACTATTAAATCTGTTCATAAAAGGTTTATAAACACTTTTTGTGAACTCCAAAAGAATCCAATGAGGATTGGTGATGGAATATAAAAGTCCCTGAACGATGACCATTGTTTGGGGCATCCAGAGAGAAATCTCTATCAATTCGCTTTTTATCATTTGTCGCAAGATAGATGTTAATAACGATATAAATTGAAGGGTTTGATCCTGGCTCAGAATGAACGTTGGCGGCGTGGATTAGGCATGCAAGTCGTACGGAGGTAGCAATACCTTAGTGGCGAAAGGGATAGGAATACATAGATAATCTGCCTTCAGGACGCGGATAGCGGCGGGAAACTGCCGGTAATACGCGATAATTTCTCAGGAACAAAGGTGTGATTCCGCCTGAAGATGAGTCTATGTCCTATTAGTTAGTTGGCGGTGTAATGGACCACCAAGACTATGATGGGTACGAGGCGTGAGAGCGTGTCCTCGATCACTGGAACTGAGACACTGTCCAGACACCTACGGGTGGCTGCAGTCGAGAATCTTCGGCAATGGGCGAAAGCCTGACCGAGC
>JAITQJ010000377.1 GCA_031288955.1 Planctomycetaceae bacterium
CAGCGGCTTCACGTTCGAGACGGCGTTTGTCCTCGGCGGCTTCACGCTCAAGGCGGATACGCTCCGCTTCCGCCCAGCGTTTCTTGTCGGCGGCTTCGCGTTCGAGGCGTTCCCGCCGGCTTTCAATCGCCTGCTCCCTAATCAAGCGTAAAACTCTTACATAAGATAACGGTTCTTCGGCACTCATCTTTTTCTCCTCCCAAGCAAACAACGGCATTTTACACCCTGTATTCTACGCAGCGCAAAATGCCTTGTCAAACAAAAAACGGGGACATAACAAACGTTCAGAGTTGCAATCGTAAAATGGCGATAAACACAAACCGCTAACACAAGTTAGCGGCTCTGATATACTGGCTTTACTGTCCGCTAACTCGGGACACGCGCACGCCCAAGTCGCTGACCGTGCGGTCAGGCGCGAGGCTGTACCGATACGCCGACCGGCAATACAGCGCGTCGCTGACCCAACTGCCGCCGCGGTTCACACGGCGACTGCCGGACGAAGCACCCGCAGGGTCGGTTACATTACCCGCAGGATAATCGCCGTACCAATCACTGCACCATTCCCATACGTTACCGTGCATATCATACAAACCCCAAGCATTTGCCTTCTTGGTACCAACCTCGTGTGTGGTTCTTTCGCCATTATACCTATGCCACGCCATCCGGTCTAAATCGCCCGCATAAGCACCAGTCGTCCCCGCCCGGCACGCATACTCCCACTGCGCCTCTGTCGGTAACGAAAACTTGTATCCTTTCGGCGCAGTGCCAAGGGCGTTTAATTTCTCAACAAACTCCTGACAATCGCTCCAAGATACACTCTCTACCGGTAACTTCGCTCCTTTGAAATAACCCCGATTACCAGCCATTACCGTTTTCCACATATCCTGCGTTACCTCTGTTTCCAGCATCCAAAAGCCTTGCGTTAGCGTTACCTGATGCGGTGTTTCATTATTATCTCGGTTTTTTTCCGATGACGGACTGCCCATCGTGAACGTTCCTGCCGGACAACAACGGAAGCGGAACTTCACGTCCTTAATCGTCAACTCCAACGGGTCGCCCGCCTTGGATTCTGCTTTTTTCTTCGTCATCTCTTCGGCTTCACAATGGAGAACAGCGAAGTTCGCAGCGCAGAGCGACAGAAGTATCATTCCTGCAACGATAAGCGGCAAAGCAGATGTTCGCCCGTTGTTGTCAGTGTAAAGCATTTTTGTTGTCATCTTGTTTTCGTTGTTAGGGGTTGGCAACGCAAACGTACGCCGGACATTCTAACACGTCAGAGACGCTAGCACAAGATTGCGGTTTGTTGGAAGATAAACGGGAAAATCTATTTTTACGGTATTGATAAATGCCGGGCTTTACACTTTGCCCGCCCTATACCCAAGCCGCCCGTTTTCGCCTATAATACTCTCTCGATTCCAACTTAACATATTGTAAACGGCTATGGACATTCACGAACTTATTAAGAGTCTTCGGGAACCGGGCGAAGGGAAAATCGTTTTGCTCGTCTCCGACGGCATCGGCGGGCTGCCGATGAAGCCGGGCGGTCTTACCGAATTGGAAACCGCAAAAACACCGAACCTCGACGCTCTGGCAAAAATCGGCGTACAAGGACTTTCCGTTCCGATTCTGCCCGGCATTACACCCGGAAGCGGACCCGGTCATTTGGGACTTTTCGGTTACGACCCGCTCAAGTTCATCATCGGACGCGGTGCATTAGAAGCCGCCGGTATCGGTTTTCAAATGCAGGAAAACGATGTCGCCATTCGATGCAATTTTTGTACAACCGATGCCAAAGGCAATATCACTGACCGCCGTGCCGGACGTATTCCGTCTGACGAAAGTGCCAAAGTTGTCGGGAAACTCAAAGCCATTAAAATTGACGGCGTGGAAATTTTCGTCGAACCCGTCAAGGAACACCGCTTCGTTGTTGTGTTTCGCGGTGCCGGTCTCGGCGATGCCGTTGCGGACACCGACCCGCAGCGTACCGGAGTTCCTGTTCTCGACCCCGTTGCCCGTAATGAGGCAAGCAAGAAAACTGCCGAAATTGCGAAAGAATTTCACCGTCAGGCAGTCAAAATTCTGGCAAGTGAAACCAAGGCGAACAATCATACAATGCGGGGCTTTGCCAAGAAGCCGCATATGCCGAGTTACGAAGAACTTTACGGTCTCAAAGCGGCGTGCATAGCGGTTTATCCAATGTACAAGGGCTTGGCAAGTTTTGCCGGAATGACGCTTGTCGGCAAATCCGCTACGCTTACCGAAGAAATTGACACGTTGGAGAAAGCGTGGAACGATTACGATTTCTTCTTTGTTCACTTCAAATACACCGACAGCCGGGGCGAAGACGGCAACTTCGACGAAAAGGTGAAGATGATAGAGGAACTCGACAAGGTGATTCCGCGTATTCAGGCGTTGAACCCGGCGTGCTTTATTGTAACGGGCGACCACAGTACACCGGCAAAGATGGCATCGCATAGTTTTCATCCGGTTCCGACGTTGATTGTCTCGGATTTGGCTCGGACGGACGCAGCCGAACATTACGGCGAAAGGGATGCGGCAGCCGGCGGTCTGGGACATTTTGAAGCCCAATACCTGATGCCGCTGGCAATGGCTCACGCCGGAAGACTCGGCAAATTCGGTGCATAAAGGAAAAGTAAAAACCGGCAATGAAAAATTAGAATAGAAAGCGGAAAATTCGTCAATTGAAAGATGCCGTTGTGCTGATTATTTTCAATTTTCCCTGTCTATTTTCAATTTGCCGAAGATAGTGTATAATTAAGCGAAAGTCAGTTGTTACCATCCGATGTCAAAAGGTATTCTCGTCAATTTAACGAAATGTATCGGCTGCGGCAGTTGCACCGTTGCTTGTAAAATGTACAACGGCAACCGCTGGATAGATGACCGTGCGCCGGCATCCGGCGAAAAAGCCCAACTCGCCGACGAAAATTGGACAGTCATCCGTAAAAACCGTATCGAAAAGACAACACATAAAAACGTCGGCACCGATGCGGTTTCCGGTGCTACCAAAACCGACGGCAGCGAAGTTTGGCGTTACGTCAAACACCAGTGTTTGCACTGCAACGAACCCGGCTGCGCCTCGGCTTGTTTTGCGAAAGCATTTCAGAAAACCGAAGCCGGTCCGGTCGTCTATTATCCGCAACTTTGCGTCGGCTGCCGGTACTGTATGGTTGCCTGTCCGTTCAACATTCCGAAATTTGAGTGGGACAATCCGCTGCCGAAAATAACAAAGTGTATGATGTGCAGCAGCCGGGTCGAGGAAGGCGAATCACCGGCTTGCGTCGGCGTGTGTCCGACGAATGTAATGAAATTCGGCGACCGCAGCGAATTGCTCAAAGAGGCAAAAGAACTCGTTGCTAACGACGGCAGGTATATCAAACACGTTTACGGCGAAGAGGAAGCAGGCGGAACTGCGTGGATTTACGTTTCCGACACGCCTTTTGAGGAACTCGGTTTCAAAACGCATATTCCGAACAGGTCGATACCGGGTTACACCTCGAAGTATATGCACTTCACACCGTTTTTCGGTGCCGCCTGGTTCGTCATTCTCGCCGGTTTGTATCTGATTACTAAACCGTGGAAACGCGAAGACGGCAAAGCGAAAAAAGAATAAACAAAGATGACAAAGAGCATTCAATCCTTTCCCCGCCGTGTTGCTGTTCTGGGTTCGAGCGGGAGCATCGGACGGAATGCGCTTGAAGTCATTGCCGGTTCAAAAGGACTCCTCGTTCCGGTTCTCTTGTCTGTCCATACACAAACAGACGTTCTTGCCGAACAAATCCGGCAAATGGCACTGCGCGGTATCACCGCCGAAATGCAAACGGGAAAAAATGTCTCTGCCGTGCTGCCCCGCTGGCTTGTTGTTACCGGAGAAAACGCAGACCGAGACGTGCTGAAAGGGTTGCCGAAAGATGTTGAAGTCCTGTATGGACAAGAGGCTCTTTGCGAACTTGTCCGCCGCCCTGAAATTGATACTGTTCTTTCGGGAATTGTCGGAAGTGCCGGTTTGACAAGCACGTGGGCGGCAATCGAAGCAGGCAAAACCGTTGCATTGGCGAACAAAGAAGCGTTGGTAATGGGCGGTCAACTCCTGACTAATCTGGCAAAGCAGACCGGCGGACAACTGATTCCGGTGGACAGCGAACACAGTGCCTTGATGCAGGCGTTGCGGAGTAAAACACTGGCGGATAACACGCAGGATAATATCGCTCAAGATGCCGTCGAACGCATCATTCTGACTGCAAGCGGAGGACCATTCCGAACCTGGACGCTTGAAGCACTGCGGAATGTAACGGTCAAGGATGCGCTGAAACATCCGGTCTGGAAGATGGGACGCAAGATAACCGTTGACTCGGCAACGTTGATGAACAAGGCACTGGAAATCATTGAAGCCCGCTGGCTTTTTGACATTCCGGCAAAACAGATTGATATTGTCATTCATCCGCAATCGCTGATTCATTCGATGGTCGAATTTACGGACGGTTCGGTAATAGCACAGGTAAGCAAGCCGGATATGCGGCTGCCGATTCAGACGGCATTGACCTTTCCGTACCGGTTTCCGTCCCCGGCGTTAAAAATGGATTGGACTTTTACACAGACGCTGGATTTTTATCCGCCGGACTTGAAACGGTTTCCGGCAATACCGCTGGGCTGGGATGTTGCGGAGCGGGGCGGCAGTGCGGGAGCGGTTGTCAATGCAGCGAACGAGACGGCGGTCAATGCGTTTTTGGCGGAGCGGCTGCCGTTTGATAAAATCGTATCTCTTTGCAAGACGGTCTTGGAGTCGCACAACTATGAACCGTCTCCGACGCTGGAACGTCTTCTGCAACTTGACGCTTGGGCAAGAACAGAAACCGAAAAGGTGATATGCGGCACAACTTGAGTTGAATTAGGACACTCTATCAGATTTGAGGGGAGCAAATCTCGGCGGGGAAAACAGTCTAATCAATGATTCCGCCGCCGAGAATGTAATCGCCGTCATAGAGAACGGCAGATTGACCGCGTGCGATTGCCGTTTGCGGTTCAACAAAGTCCGCCCGAAACGAATCAATGCCCGTTTGTTCAACCAACGCCTCGCCCTCCGCCTGCCGGTAACGTACTTTTACTTTACAGCGCAGCGGCACATCGAGCCGTTCAAACGCAATAAAATTGATATGGTGTGCCGTCAGGGACTTCGTCTCCAAATCTTTCTCCGAACCGAGAACGATTTGATTGTCCGCAACATTGTGCGAACAAACATAATACGGAGCCTTTGCCGCAATGCCGAGTCCTTTCCGCTGTCCAATAGTGTAACGGACGAGTCCTTTGTGTCTGCCGAGGACATTACCGGCGGTATCCACGAAATCACCGGGTATGATACCTGCGGCAGAGACGGTATCTGCCGTTTTTTGGGTGTTGTGCTGCAAATAATGTTCAATCAATTCGGTGTATTTGCCGGTCGGCACGAAACACAAATCCTGACTTTCGGCTTTATGAGCAACCGCCAGACCAACTTGTTCGGCAAGACGGCGGGTTTCGCTTTTTGTTTGATTGCCGAGCGGAAAACGGACTTGTGATAATTGCTCCTGCGAAAGCGAATAAAGGACGTAACTTTGGTCTTTTTCCGGGTACGCTGCTCTTCGCAACAGGAACCTGCCGGTTGCGGTGTCTTTTTCGATTCGGGCATAATGACCGGTTGCCAATGCTTCACAGTTTAACTGTTTTGCCTGTTGCAGGAGATGTCCGAATTTGATAGTTTTATTACAAAAGACACAGGGATTTGGTGTTTTGCCTTCGAGATAAGTCTTGATGAAGCGTTCGAGTACGAGTTGCCGGAATTCTTCGATGAGTTCGATGGTATGATGTTTGATACCGAGTTGTTGACAAACTTTTTGTGCATCGGCGACGGCAGCGGGAGTGAAACCGGTGTATCCGATATCTTCCGGCACGAAGAGTTTCATTGTGGCACCTTGGCACTCGCAGCCGTCTTGCAGGATTTTCCAGGCAGCGACGGAACTGTCCACCCCGCCGCTCATTGCCGTTAGTATTGTTGTCATTTATTCATACATTAAAAGCCGAGTCAACTAGTATGAATTGTATAAAACCGATTGCGAAAAGGCAAGAGATGACACACGCCCATAATTCAGGGACAAATCCTAACCGGCTCGACAATTGCTTTTAGTGATTGTACTTCACAAACCTTTATGCTACCCTCAAATAGGGATTTTGAATACACCGGTGTATTGTAATGCCATCAACACTGCCGCCAATAGAAGCGATATAACGACCCCGATAACGGCACCGCCCGTCAATAGTTGCCAGCGGGATTCCGTTGTTCTCCTCCTTAAATTTTTTATTTCCGCATCTTTATCGTTTATTTTTGAATTAAGGTGTCCTTTTTGTTTTTCCCATTCTCTTTCCTTTGCCTGCATTAGTTCATCTGCCTGCCGCAATTTTACGCTGCACTGGTCTTCAATGCGTTTCTTGTCCGCTCTCTCTGCCTTAAACCGCTCGGACATTTCCTGCGTGAAAGCGTCCGATTCCGTTGTGTCCATTCCCGATGGTTTATCCTCGATTTGCAGGTGCGAATCCCAGCGGGGATTGACAAACGGCACAAATTTTTCAAACGCTGACCGCATCGGTGTTGAACCGGTCTCTTCTAACAACGCTGCCGGTTTCGGGACAGGCAACTCTTGACAGTGTGTTGAAACGTATTGAAAGGTTTCGTTGTTGAAAACCGGTACAATACTTTCGTACGCATTATCGGCACGAATCCAAGCGGTCAGAATCACGAACCTGTCAGGTCGGTTTTGCCGGTCGCGTCCGCCGTCAAACTCCCGATAGAGAACCAGCCAGCCGCATTGTTCCTGTGATTCGGCAGCAAGATGCACAATGCCGCCCCAAAGACCGCCGCCCAACTTGTTCGGTTCCGGTGCGAGATGCTTGACCGCAAATTCATTATAGAATCGGGAAAGAAGTTTATGCGGCAATTCTCCGTCCGCCCAAGTCCAATAATTTCCGTTACCCGTATCCGTTGCCTGGTCAAATAAAGCGTAATGAATTTGCATCGTTTCTTTATCGGTTCGGTGTTTCTGTATTTTGGTTTCAAAATTTCACTGATTTGGATTTCCGTTCACTCGCCGGCTGCGGAACAGTGCCGGTATTGTCATCATTATCAGATACATCAACCCGTTCACGGTGTTTCTCTTTTTCGGACTTTGCCTTCGTCCGTTTAGTTCCGCCTTCGGTTTTCTGCTGCTCTTGCTGCGGTTCTTCTTCTGTTTCTGCGGATTCCTTGTTTTCTTTCGGCTCTTTTTCAGCAAAAAGAATTATACCGCCAACGGCAATACCTGCGCCGGCAGTTGCCCCCAGAATTGCCAAAAATACCGCTGCAGCCGCTCCGCCGGAAAATAGACCGAAAAACATACCGGACACACCGGCAATTACTCCGCAGACCGTTGGGATAAGCCAGCGGTTTAACTGCCGCATTTTTACATCATACTCTTCCATCTGCACTTTTGCCTGTATTCGGTTATGTTCCCCTTGAACGGCATTGAGCAGCCAGTTGCTTAACGTATCGAGACCTATACTGCGGAAGTCCGGCTTGGGAACACGGATATTATTTTTCACTTCCGTTTCCCGCACGGCGGCAACGGGGAACCAAGTAATCGAATCGCCGGATTGATGCCCCAGCCGCATCGCATTGTAGAGTTGCGGCAGTTCTTTCTGCAAATAGTTTGTAAAGTTTCCGTAATTTTTCGTAATGCCCGCGTGATATAAATCCCAAGCCGTGAAGACAAGAGCAATGTCTTGGTGTTTGCCGTCATCTGCGAACATATCGACAACTTCTTTGAGAACGAATTCATTCTGTTTCCGTTTGAGACCGTCCGGTTCACCGCGGAAATGCAGGAGATTGACAACGATAATCACAACGGACGCTGTTTGTATGTAATCCAGCAACTCCCGCTGTATTCCAGTAAGATTATCCTGCTTATAAGTATTTTTGCTGAATAATTCCCGCAAATCCTGACCGGCAGAATCAATCAATTTCAACGGAAATGTCTGCTGTTTGATATGCAAAGTCCATTGCAGTTCAAAGGCACGTCCCGCCTCGGTGGACTTCCACCATTCGCCGTTATTCAGAGCGTTCCAGACCTTCTCAACGTACTCTGCCGTTTCCCAGTCCCGCGGGTGCAGAAACACTTCATCGGTATTCGACATCCGTTTTGCCAGAACAGATGCCAAGATGGTCTTACCGGAACCTTCAGTTCCTACGATAGCAATTTGAGGTTTTACTGCTGTCATTTGAGAAAGCGTTGTAATTTTACTGTAACGGGATGATTCGGAAATGTGTGTTCAAAGCGGCTCCAACTATCCGGCCGCCAAAACGGGGAGCGGACAGTGTTTTCTGTGCGGTATTCCCGCCACCAATCGTATAATTCTTCGATAATTTCTAATACGGCACTGACGTTTTGTGCGCCAGCCAATTCATCGCCGCCGTGTTCCAACGCATCTTTTAATGGTGTATCCGAAAAATGGTATTGCAAACTTTCCGCAAACAACATCTGCAACTCCGGCAATAATTTGCTGTTGACTAACTGCTGCCCAAGAAGATTATTGTACTCTTTCTCCAACCGGTCGTATTTCTTTTGCAGTTCGTCAATCCGTTTGCTCTCCGTTTGCAGTTGCTCTTTCAGTATTTTATTTTCTTTTTGCAGTTGAGTCAAACGATTATTTTCGTCAACCGCGTTTTCCTGCGGCGGTTTTGCTTTTTCCGGCGGCACTGCCGCCGTTTTTTTCGTTTTAATTCCGTAATTTCCTGCAAAATCGTTCAGGGTATTTTTGCTTCCAGCCGCTATGACTTTGTCCGTCCAACCGTCAGGGGAGCGGACGATTTCATAAAAAACGGCACCGCCTTCAAAATGAACATCGGCGAGGTCGAAAATATGAACGGGGTCTTCTTTCAATCCGCCGGAGAAAAGCGAACACACGCCGCTTTGTGCTAATCGTATCTGTTCCGGCGTATTGTCACCGTCTTTGAACGCAGCAATGAAAACGATTTTATGGATGTTCGCCGGTATGGAATTGACATCGACCGACAAGATTTCCTGCTTGTCCTTTCCCGAATTGATTTTTTCGCTGTTGCATCGGACGGCGTTAGCGTCCGACACGGGATTGCCGTAATAGACCAAACCATTTTTTCCCTCTGCCTTTCCTTCGGCGTTAAGCAGAAAAGCGGAAAGAATTAAACGAACCTCAGGGGAATACTCTAAAACGATGTCGTAGTGCATATCGGTTATTTTGTTAATGTTTTATCCAATTCATCTGCCGGTAATGCCGTCCAGATTTTTCTGATGGATTCCCGCACAGATGACGAAAGCCAGATACTTTGCTGCAATTCTTCGACCATTCGTTTCGTTTCCGAATACTTCCGCTGCATTTCCATTTCGTCTTTGTGCAGTTGGGATTCTTTTTCCGTCAGAGCGGCTAAACCGCTTTTTGCTTCTTCCAGTTCGGCAAACCATTGCTGTTTTACTTTCAGTGTTTCTTCGGTACTGTCCCGCTCTTTTTTTATTGCTGCCCGTTTAACGTTGAGCCGGGATACTTCCTGCACGAGTTGTTCCCGCGCATTTTCCCACGAACGGACTTCGCCGTCTTTACCTAAAATGCTGACGATTTTTTGAATGAATTCGGATGCTTGCCCGGCAGAGACACTGCTTCGCCATTCCAATACTTTTTCAATCAGAGCAAGCGTTTCCGCATCGGCATCGCTGTATTTTGCCGCTAATTCCTGTATCGTCATCGTATCTTCTCCACATCTTCAATGGTGAT